>JAFMRN010000325.1 GCA_017354065.1 Solirubrobacterales bacterium | reverse complement strand
ACGATCATCTTCGTGAACGCTCGCCGCGGGGCGGAGCGGCTTGCACTGCGGCTGAACGAGCTGGCCGAAGCAGAAATCGCGCGCGCCCACCACGGCTCGCTCGCACGGGAGGAGCGCACCACGGTCGAGGAGCTGTTGAAGAGCGGCTCGCTTCCGTGTCTGGTCGCCACGAGCTCGCTGGAGCTGGGGATCGACATGGGCGCGGTGGACCTCGTGATCCAGGTCGAGTCACCCAAGTCGGTCGCGTCCGGTCTGCAGCGGATCGGCCGCGCCGGGCACAACGTCGGCGACGTCAGCCGCGGGCGGATCTTCCCGAAGTTCCGCGCCGACCTGCTCGAGTGCGCCGTGCTCACCAAGCGCATGCGCGACGGGCAGATTGAGCAGACCGTGATCCCGAGGAACCCGCTGGACGTGCTGGCCCAGCAGATCGTCTCCGTCGCCGCGGCCGCCAACGATGAGCCGGTAGACACCGAGCAGCTCTACGCGCTGGTCACCCGGACCTACTCCTATGCCGAGCTGACCGAGGCGAGCTTCCAGAACGTGCTCGACATGCTGGATGGCCGCTATCCCTCAAGCGACTTCTCCGAGCTGCGTCCGCGGATCGTCTGGGATCGCACCGCTCATAGCATCCGGGCGCGGAAGGGGGCGCGCCAGCTGGCGGTCACCAACGCGGGTGTGATCCCCGACCGTGGCCTCTATGCCGTGACGCTGCCTGACGGGCGGCGCGTCGGCGAGCTGGATGAGGAGATGGTCTATGAGGCTCGCCCCGGCCAAACGTTCCTGCTGGGTGCCTCGACCTGGCGGATCGAGGAGATCCAGCGTGACCGTGTCATCGTTACACCCGCTCCCGGCTTGCCTGGCGCGGTCCCGTTCTGGAAGGGTGACAGTGTCGGCCGGCCCGCCGAGCTGGGCCGCGCGATAGGTGAATTTTCACGTACTGTCGTGGACGCGGATCCGGCCGAGCTTGCACACGACTACGACCTCGACCCGCGTGCGGCACAGAACCTGATCGAGTTTCTCACAGAGCAGCGTGACGCCACGCGTGTGATACCGAGTGACAAGGCGATTGTCGTTGAGCGTTTCCGGGATGAGATCGGTGACTGGCGACTGTGTGTGCTGAGCCCGTTCGGCGCGCGCGTACACGCCGCCTGGGGGCTCGCGCTGTCAGCCCAGCTGCGCGACGAGCTGGGCTTGGAGTCGGACGCGATCTGGTCAGATGACGGGATCATCGTGCACCTGCCCGACGCGGAGGCGCTCGACCCGGCCCGGCTGAACCAGCTGGTGATGATCGACCCGTCCGAGGTCGATGATCTGGTCATCGGCGAGCTGTCAGGCTCGGCCTTGTTCGGTGCGCGCTTCCGCGAGAACGCGGCGCGGGCGCTGTTGATTCCACGTGCCAGGCCGGGCAAACGCACCCCGTTGTGGCAGCAGCGATTGCGAGCCCAGTCACTGCTTGAGGTCGCACGTGACTATGGTGACTTCCCGGTCGTGCTTGAGACCTTCCGTGAGGTCCTCTCCGACGTGTTGGACCTGCCGTCACTGAAACGCGTTTTGAGTGCACTTGACCGTCGCGAGATCTCACTGGTCGATGTGGAGACACCCGCCGCGTCACCGTTTGCTTCCAGCCTGCTATTTGACTACGTCGCCACTTACATGTACGAGGGTGACACGCCGAATGCGGAGCGGCGTGCAGCTGCCCTGTCACTGGACAGGAACCTGCTGGCCGAGCTGCTCGGTCAGGAGGACCTGCGCGACCTGATCGACCCCGATGCGCTGGCCGGGGTGGAGGCCGACCTCCAGCACACCTCTGAGCGCCGCCGGGCGGCGACCCGGGATGAACTCCACGACATCCTGCGCGTGGTCGGCGACCTGAATGAGCGCGAGCTGGCCGCGCGCGTGCACACCGGCGTTGATGCGAGGACGCTTGCGCATGAGCTGGTACGCGAGCGCCGGGCGGTGACGGTGCGTCTCGGCGGGGAGCAGCGCTGGATCGACGCGGCCGACGCGGGCCTGTACCGCGACGCGCTGGGCGTGGTGCCGCCGGGCGGGCTGCCCGAGGCGTTCCTAACCAGCGTTGCGGACCCGATGCAGGCGTTGCTTCGCCGCTATTCCGCGACCCACGGTCCGTTTGTCGCCGACGACCTGCATGCGCGCTACGGGGTCGATTTTGGTTCCGCGCTGACGCTGTTGGAGCGGTCTGGCGAGCTGGTCCGCGGTGAGCTGCGCCCCGGCGGCTCCGGCCGCGAGTACTGCCATCCCGATGTGCTGCGCCGGATCCGCCGCGCCTCCCTGGCGGCGCTGCGCAAAGAGGTCGAGCCGGTGGATCCCGCGGCCCTGGCCCGCTTCCAGCCCGCCTGGCAGGGGGTCGACCGCGCCCCGGCCGGCAGCGCCGGGGTCGAGCGGTTGCGCGACGTGCTGGTGCCCCTGCAAGGCCTGGCGCTGCCGGTCGACGTGTGGGAGCGCGACGTGTTGCCCCGTCGCCTGGGCGCCTACTCGCCAACCTGGCTCGATCAGCTGTGCGCGGCTGGCGAGCTCGTCTGGCTCGGCTCGGGCAGCGGGCGCGTCGCGCTGTTCTTCCGCGAGGACGTGGCGGCGCTCGCCCCGGCGGTGCCGGACGCTGAGCTGTCGGGCGAGGGACACGAGTGGATCCGCTCGCGGCTGGCCGGCGGCGCGCTGTTCTTCAGTGACCTGCTCGGCTCCGATTTGGGCGCGCCCGAGCTCCAGGACGCGCTCTGGGATCTCGTCTGGGCCGGCGAGGTGACAAACGATTCCTTCGCGCCGCTGCGGGC
>JAFMRN010000115.1 GCA_017354065.1 Solirubrobacterales bacterium | reverse complement strand
GGCGGCGTTGGTCCCGTGCGGGTGGGACCCGCCGTTGGTCGCCAGGACCACGGCGGTCGCGCCGGCTGCGACGGCGACGACACCCAGGGCGCCAAGTGCCTTTGTGGTGTTGGATACGCCGTGCTTCTCAGCCTCTGGCGCGGCGGCAGGCTCATCCGGCTTCAGCTCGTTCCTGAACGCCTCACCGGCCTCATCGGTCTTCTTCGCCAGGCCCTGGCAGTGCTCGCAGCTCTCCAGGTGCTTGTCCAGGGCGGTGCCCTCATGGGGCTGAAGGTTTCCGTTGGCGCGCGTCGCCAACAGCACGCTTGACTCGCGACAGGTGCAGTGCGACTCGGCGCTGATCCCTGCTAGCACCATCTTGCGACGGTCCGCCGGTGAGCTGTTGTCGGGGACCGAGACGGCGGTCATCAGCCGCGTCATCGCCAGCAGGACGTCATCCTGGTTGTTCCCGTTGGTCTGCGCCGCCGTCTGGCGGAACGCGCCCAGCGCGTCATCTGCTGCCGCATTGGCGGGCTCGGGCTCGAGCATCGTGTGCGCGTACGCGCGCGCTGCTCGCTCGCGAGCGGTGTTAACTGGGTCGGATCCGTCCGTGTCGGGCGAAGGCGAGTTCACTTGGTCGCCGAACATATGCGCACTTAACTGTACGCGCCCTGTCCATTGAATTCACCCCCTGCCTGCGCATCCCATGTAACTGAAATACAGTGTGACTGAATGACATTTATCCGGTGTGGTCGACGCGTGGTCAACCGTTCGGTTGACCCTGAATCCGTCCGGTTCCCCGATTGCGCGGCGGTGTAGGGCATGAGAGGCTGATCCCAATGTCGGATGAGGTCGTCCAGATCGACAAGCTCCAGGTCCGCTACGGGGACACCGTCGCGGTCCAGGACGTATCGCTGAGCATCCGCCGGGGTGAGATCTTCGGGATCCTCGGTCCCAACGGTGCGGGCAAGACGACCACCGTCGAGTGCGTGGCCGGATTGCGCAGCCCGTCCAGCGGCCGGATCGCGGTGCTGGGTGAGGTAGGCCTGGACCGCAACCGGCTGCGTGAGCAGGTCGGGATCCAGCTGCAGAGCTCGGGGCTGCCGGACAAGCTGCACGTCGCTGAGGCGATGGAGCTGTTCGCCTCCTTCTACCCGAATCCACGCGACCCGGATGAGTTGCTCACCCGCCTCGGCCTGGAGGAGAAGCGCGACAGCCGCTTCGCGAAGCTGTCCGGCGGGCAGCGCCAGCGGCTGTCAATCGCACTGGCGCTGATCGGCCAGCCGCAGCTGGCGATCCTCGACGAGCTGACCACCGGCCTGGACCCGGCCGCCCGCCGCGAGACCTGGAAGGTGATCTCTGACATCCGCGACCAGGGTGTGACCGTGCTGCTGGTGACCCACTTCATGGAGGAGGCCGAGTACCTCTGTGACCGGGTTGCGGTGTTCCACCGCGGCCGCGTGATCGGGCTGGACAGTCCCGGCTCGCTGGCCGCGGGAGCCGGTCAGAAGCTCAGCTTCCGTCCCAAGACACCGCTCGATCCGGCCGAGCTGCGCGGGTTGGCGGGCGTGTCCAACGTAAGCGCACCGGACGGCCGGATCGAGGTGGACGGCGGCGGCGATCTGATCGCCAGCGTGATGGAGGCGCTGGTCAGCCGCGGCGTGGTTCCCCTGGAAACCAGGGTGGAGCAGTCCACCCTTGATGACGCGTTTGTGAGGATGACCGCTGATGAAGACGCTGCTGCTAACTGAGCTCCGGCTGTTCCGGCGTGAGCCCGGGCCGGCCTTCTGGGGGATGGTGTTCCCGGTGGCGCTGCTGATCGTGCTCGGCTCGACGGTCGGCAACAAACCCGACGTCAGCCTCGGCGGGGTCGGCTTCATCACCGTGTTCACGCCGGTGATGACGGTGTTCTCGCTCGGGCTGCTGTCGCTCAGCTCACTGCCCTCAACGCTTGCGGGTTACCGTGACAAGGGGTATCTGCGGCGGCTGTCAACTACGCCGGTGGGTGCCTGGCGGATGCTGGCGGCACAGCTGATCATCGTCGCCTGCCTGGCGGCCGCGGTCATCGTCGTGATCACGCTCGTGTCGCACTTCGCCTTCGGAGGCGACCTGGCTCAGAACTTCGGTGGCTGGCTGCTCACGATCGTGTTGTTGATGAGCGCGATGCTGTCCTTCGGTCTGCTGATCGCGTCGCTGGCGCCGACGGGCAAGATCGCGAACGTGGCCGGCTCGATGTCCTTCTTCGTGCTGATGTTCTTCGCCGGTCTGTGGGTCCCCCAGGCGGCGATGGGCAGCACGCTGCGAACCATCGCCCACTACACCCCGCTCGGCGCCGGCGTCCCGGCGATCCAGAACGCCGCCGCGGGGCTGTGGCCCGGCACCAACCACCTGCTGGTGCTGGTCGGCTACACGATCGTGCTGGCCTTGCTGGCCGGCCGTTTCTTCCGCTGGGAGTGATGAGCGACCCACAGGCCCACAACCGGCGCCAGGAGTACCTCGGCTCCTGGGAGCAGCGCGAACCGCACCTGTTCCGGATCGTTCCGTTCGTACTGCTGTTCCTCAGCATGGTCGCGGACGTGCTGGGCGACGGGTTCCACGGGAAGGTCCCGCTCAACTTCGCGCTGTGCGGGGCGCTGTTGGCGCTGATGCTGCTCGGCGAGCGGGTGGACAAGCGCAAGAACTGGGACACGGAGCAGTGCAGGGTGCCGTTGCCGCTTGGGCTAACGATGTTGTTGGCCTTTGCCGGTTTGGCAACCGCGCTGGTCTTGCGGGCGCCGATGTACGGCTTCTATGCCTGGACCGAGTACATCTGGGCCTTCCGGCTGATGCCGGGCATGTTCCGCTTCGCCGGAGTTGCGATCGTCGCGGTGCCGGTGGCGATGTCCCAGACGGGCGGCGGCCCGTACCGGTCCTTCGGTGACTGGGCCGCGCTGGCCGGCGTGTACCTGGTGAACGCGGTACTGGCCAGCTTGTTCAGCTGGTTCGGGTATGTCGGATCCCAGCTCCAGCGCGAGCGTAAGGCAGAGGTCTCTGAGCTGACCGAGGCCAACCGCCGGCTCTCCGAGCTCCAGCAGCAGCTGGTTGACCAAGCCCGTGAGCGCGCCGTGGTGGATGAGCGCCGCCGGCTCGCCCGGGAGATCCACGACACCCTGGCCCAGGGCCTGATGGGCATCATCACCCAGCTCCAGGCGTCCGGCTCGGACGCTGACCCGCACGTGCGCGCCGCGATCGATCTGGCGCGTGACAGCCTGTCGGAGGCGCGCCGCTCGGTCAACGCGCTGGCGCCCCAGTCGCTGGCCGGCACGAAGCTTCATGATGCGATCCAGGGGGAAGCCGAGCGCTGGTCCGCACGCCAAGACGTGCCGGTCGCGGTCACCACCACCGGCGAGCCGCGCACGCTGGCGGCCAACGTCGAGGTCGCCCTGCTGCGCGCCACTCAGGAGGCGCTGGCCAACGTCGCCAAACACGCCGACGCCGGTCGTGTCGGGATCACGCTGTCCTACATGGAGGACCAGGTCAGCCTTGACGTGCGTGATGACGGCGTCGGCTTTGACCCCTCAGAGCTATGCGAGCGCAACGGCGACGGCGGCTTCGGCCTGGCCGCGATGCGTGAACGGATCGAGGGTGTATCGGGACGCCTGACCGTCGAATCGGAACCGGCAGCGGGCACCGCGCTATCAGCCTCCGTTCCGGTGCTGCGGCCGATCACCTCGGTCACGAACGGAGGCCCCGATGAGCGATAAACCGATCCGGCTGTTGATCGTCGATGACCACCCTGTGGTCCGCAACGGCCTGTCGACCATGTTTGCCGCCGAGGCCGGCTTTGAGGTCCTGGGGGAGGCCGCCGACGGTGCCGAAGCTCTGCGTCGCGCCCAGGGGCTCGATCCCGACGTGATCCTGATGGACCTGCGGATGCCGAACATGGACGGCGTCGAGGCGATCCGCGGCCTGGTGGCCGCCGGCAACCGGGCGGGGGTCTTGGTGCTCACCACCTACGACACCGATAGCGAGGTCCTGTCGGCGATCGAAGCCGGGGCCACCGGCTACATGCTGAAGGACGCGCCCCCGGACGAGCTGTTCCGGGCGGTCCGTGCGGCCGCCCAGGGCAAGACGATGCTGTCTCCGTCGGTCGCCACCCGCGTCGTCGGCCAGATGCGGGTCGCGGCCAACGAGGACCTGTCACAGCGTGAGCTGGAGGTGCTGGAGCTGGTGGCCCAGGGAGTCTCCAACCGCGACGCCGCCGCCCGCCTGTTCGTCAGCGAGGCGACGGTCAAAACCCACCTGGTCCACATCTACGAGAAGCTCGAGGTCAACGATCGCGCGGCCGCCGTGGCCGAGGCCTTCAACCGCGGTCTGCTGATCCCGCGAAACCGGCGCTAATGCTGTGTTTCGGCGCGGTGATCGCCTTGGTCCAGCAGCGCCAGCAGATCCTCGCGAGCCCGCGCGACGCGTGAGCGGATCGTCCCCGGCGGACACGAGCACGCATCCGCCGCCTCCCGGTAGGACAGGCCGAAGAACTGGGTCAGGACGAAGGCGGCGCGGCGGTCGGGCTCCAGCAGCGCCACCAGCTGGTACACACCGGCGCTGCTTTCGGCTTCGGCCGAGGGGGCGTTCGCGCGCGGGGTGGCGGCGGCCAGCCGCGTGTCGGCGCCGCGCCGGCGGCTGCGGGTACGCAGCTCATCCATACAGGTGCGGCGCGTGATCCCGAGGATCCAGGTCCGCGCGCTGGATTCGGCACGGAACCCGCGCAGCGCGCGGATCACGCGCGCACAACAGTCCTGGGCCAGATCCGCTGAGCTCTGTTGATCGACCAGCAGCGCGCACAGCCTGCGCACGTCGCCGTAGGTGGCGCGCAGCAGCGCTTCAACGGCGCCGGTCTCGCCGTCACGGGCCCGCAGCGCCAGCCTGGTCAGTTCGTCCATCGGCCGGGATCCAACCAGATCCCGGCGGTTTGGAGAGCCCGGGAACCGGATGCCGGGGCGGAGCGACCAATGGGTGAATGAACTGCGATCAGGCCCACCTCGCGATCTCCGCACAGCTCGATTCCGAGCCGCCGGAGGTCGACCCCGCGGCGCTGGAGCAGCACCTGGCGGACTGTGCGGCCTGTCGCGCCTGGCGGGAGCGGGCTCACACGCTGACACGCCAAGCCCGGCTGGCACCGGCGCGGCCGCTGAGCGAACCGCCGCCGGAACTGCTGGTCAGGCTCGCGCCCCCGCCCAGGCAGCTTGTGGACATCGCCCAGCTGCGCGTCGGCCTGCTCGCCGTCGCCGTGCTGCAGCTGATCATCACGGTCCCGGCGCTGCTGTTGGGAGAAGACCGTGAGGCGCCGCTGCACGTGGCCCACGAGCTTGGCTCGCTGGAGCTCGCTATCGCTGTCGGCCTGCTCGGCGTCGCCTGGCGACCGAGTCATGCTTCCGGCGCCAAGTACCTGGTCGGCGCCGCCGCCTTGGGGCTGGTGTTGACGGCGACCGTGGACGTGCTCAGCGCTTCCACGTCTGTGCCGGATGAGGTGCCCCACCTGCTGACCGTCGCCGGCTGGCTGCTATTACGCGCGCTGGCCGATCGCGTGCCCCCGTCCCACACAGACCACGACCTCTCACTCAAAGCCATCAGAACAAGGAGACACGCGAATGCATCGCACTGGACAGCGCACGGTCTGGGTGGCCGCCGCGACCGTACTGGCGTCGCTGGCGCTGGCGAGCGTCGCGAGCGCTCACGCGCGGCTTAGCCCCAGCGTCGGGCTGAGCGGCCAGACCCAGCTCTACAGCCTGGCCGTGCCGACCGAGAAGCAGGGCTTGGCGACAACCAAGCTGGAGCTGACGGTCCCTGTGGGCTTCTCGATCGACTCCTTTGCGCCGCCACCGGCCGGCTGGCATCAGCAGGTCAGCCAACACGGCAGCGGCGACAACGCGGTCGTGACGAAGGTGACCTGGACCGGCGGGCACACGCCGACCGGCCAGGACTCGTTGTTCCAGTTCCTGGGGGAGCCCGCTGCTGACAAGTCCTACGCCTTCGCAGTGCGCCAGACCTACAGTGACGGATCGATCGTGAACTGGACCGGGCCTGAGAGCTCGGCCACGCCGGGACCGACGGTCAAGGGGGTCGCCTCACTCGGCGCCGGTGGCGGGACCTCAACGCTGACGATCGTCGCGCTGATCGTCGGGATCCTCGGACTGCTGGCCGGGCTGTTGGCGTTGATCGGTCGCGGTGGGCGCCGGCTCGCGTGAGCACCGGGGCGCGCCGGTTCGGGCCGGCGCTGGTGATCGCGGTACTGCTGGGCCTGTTGGCGCCGGCCGGGGCATCAGCGCACGCTTACCTCACCGGCACGGCTCCCGCTGAGAGCAGCGTGCTGAAGATGGCGCCCGCCCATGTGGCGCTGAGCTTCGATGAGGCGGTCGACCCGCGCTTTGCGGAGGTGTCGGTGACCGATGCCGCCGGTCGCTTTGAGGCGACCGGCGCGCCCGTCCGTTCGCCCTCAAATCCGGACACGCTCACAGTCGGGCTCCGGCGCGGGCTGGCCCGGGGCTGGTACCTGGTCTACTGGCGCGCGATCTCGGTCGACGGGCATCCGGTGCAGGGCAGCTACACGTTCGCTGTCGGGCCCCGTCCGGGCGCCCAGCCACAGTTCCGGACCCCGCGGCTGGGCGGCTCGGCGACGTCCGCCGACGTGCTGGTCCCGCGTTGGATCATGCTGGCTTCGATCATGTCCGCTGTTGGGCTGTGGCTGTTCCGCACCGTGCTCAGCCGCGGCTTGGAGCTGGGGGCGGGGCGGCGCGCGCTGAACCGGGCGCTGGTGGCCAGCACGCTTGTGGGACTTCTCGCGGCGCTTGTCTACCTCGACACCACGACCGCGGTGGACGCCCTGCGCTCACCGTTCGCGCTGGGGACGCTGATCCCGCTGTATGGCGCGAGCCCTTCAGGCCACGCCTATCTTGAGCTGGCGATCTGTTTCGCTTTGTTCAGCTTCGCCTCCTGGATCGCGATCTGGGTCGACAACGACACGGGGCGGCGCTCTGTCGCCGAGCTGGCAGCCGGGGCAGGGGCCGGCCTGGCCGCGGCCGGTGTGCTGGTGCTGCCCGGTGCCGGCGGACACCCGGGCACAACGTCCCCGCGCGGGCTGTCCCTGACGCTGGACGCGTTGCACCTGCTGGCGGGGTCTCTCTGGCTCGGCGGGCTGACCGGCCTGGCGCTGCTCGGGCGGGCGGGTGTCTCAGTGCTTCTGCCGCGCTTCTCCCGCGTGGCGCTGAGCTCGGTGCTGGTCCTGTTCGCGACCGGGGTGTGGGCGTCGTTCTACCGGCTGCCAACGTTCGGCTCGCTGTTCCACACCGGTTACGGGGTCACGATCCTGGTGAAGGTCACGCTGCTGGTTTTGGCGCTGGCGCCGGCGCTGGTCAACCGGTTGCGGGGAGCGCCGCGTGGCGTCCTGTCGGTCGAGGTGGCGGTGGTCGCCGCCGCCGTGTTCGCGGG
>JAFMRN010000324.1 GCA_017354065.1 Solirubrobacterales bacterium | reverse complement strand
ACTTCAAGCCGCGCTACAAGGTCTGGGATGAGCGCCTCTGCCTGGTGCCGGACGGCGACCTGTTCCAAGCCCTCTCCGGCCACAACGCGGAGATCGTGACCGACAAGATCGAGTCCTTCACCGAGACCGGCATCAGGCTCGAGTCCGGACAGGAGCTGGAAGCCGACATCATCGTCGCGGCCACCGGCCTGAACGTGCAGATGCTCGGTGGCGCCCAGATCAGCGTGGACGGTGAGCCGGTCGACCTGACCAACGCCGTCGCCTACAAGGGCGCGATGTTCAGCGGCGTGCCGAACCTGGTCAACAGCTTCGGCTACATCAACGCGTCCTGGACGCTGAAGGCCGACCTGATCGCACGCTATGTCACGCGCCTGTTGAAGTACATGGAGCGCCACGACTACGACGCGGCGCTGCCGCTGGCACCGCCCGAGGACCAGGAGCTGCATCCGTTCGTCGGCCTGCAGTCCGGTTACATCAAGCGCGCGAGCCTGCCCAAGCAGGGCAGCCGGGACCCGTGGGTCGTGCACCAGAGCTGGCTCAAGGACCTGAAGTTGTTGCTGCGGGACACCGTCGATGATGAGGGCGTGCGCTTCTTCAAGCGCAATCCAGGCAAACTGTCTGGCGATGACGCGACGCTGGCGCAACTGGACGGGGGATCAGATCTGGGTTCCCCACAAGACACTAAGCCCGGCGTCAGAGCGGGAGCTCGCTCGTCAAGTAGCTGAGGCCGCCGACCAGGGACTGAACGTTCACGCCATCGGCTCGGCGCACTCCTTCTCGGACTGCGCCGCGACTGACGGCGTGCTGGTCGACACCAGCCGGCTCAACCAGATCCGCGAGATCGACCGTGACAGCGGCCGCGTCACGGTCGACGCCGGCATCAAGCTGGCCGACCTGGGGCCGAAGCTGGCCGCGGCCGGGCTGGCACTCGAGAACCAGGGCGACATAGACCGCCAGTCGGTTGCCGGGGCCATCTCCACCGCGACGCACGGGACCGGCGCGAAGTTCCCCAACCTCGCAGCTCAGATCACGGGGCTGTCCCTGATCACCGCCGACGGCCAGGTGCGCCAGCTGAGCGCGGACACCGACAATGAGGCGTTCCTCGCCGCCCGCGTCAGCTTCGGCTCCCTGGGGGTGATCTCGGCCGCCACGATCCAGTGCGTCCCCCTCTACACGCTGCACCGTGTCGATTACAAGGACGATCTCGACTCCACGCTCTCGCGCCTGGACCAGCACGTTGACTCCTCCGACCACTTCGAGTTCTTCGTGTTCCCCTACACGCGCACCGCGCTGTGTCGCAAGACACGGCGCAGCAGCGAGGAGCCCGACCCGACGCCGATGTGGCGCCGGCGCCTGGAGGAGGAGGGCGTCGAGAACCTCGCGATGAGCGCCCTGGCACGGACCGGCAAGCGAATCCCGGCGCTCACTCCGCGGCTGAACAGGTTGATCACCGGGCTTGTGTCCGGCGCCGAAACCGAGGACCGCGCGTACAAGGTCTACGCCACCATGCGCCGCGTCCGCTTCAACGAGATGGAGTACGCGCTCCCGCGCGCGGCCGTCGCTGAAGCGGTCGACGAGGTCCTGGAGCTGGTCGAGTCACACAAGCTCCCGATCCTGTTCCCGCTCGAGGTCCGTTTCGCCGCCGGAGATGACGCGTTCCTGTCAACCGCGCATGGCCGCGAGACCGGCTACATAGCCGTGCACCAGTACCGCGGGATGGAGTTCGAGACCTTCTTCCGCGGTGTCGAGGCGATCATGGACTCCCACGGCGGGCGTCCGCACTGGGGCAAGCGCCACTACCAGAACGCCGCCACGCTGGCGCCGAAGTACCCGGACTGGGAGCGTTTCGCCAAGGTGCGGTCGCGCCTGGACCCGGACCGCGTGTTCACCAACGAGTACGCCCGCCGTGTCCTGGGATGAAGCGCTGGCGGGGCTGGAGCCGCCGTTCGCGTTCGTCGACCTGGATGCGGTGGCCGAGAACTCGCGGCGGATGCTGGCGGCCGCTGACGGCAAGCCGATCCGGATCGCGTCGAAGTCCGTTCGCAGCCGGCCGCTGCTCCAGCGGTTTCTGGCCTCCGGCTATCAGGGGCTGCTGAACTTCACGCTGCGTGAGGCGCTGTGGCTGCACAGCCACGGGTTCAGGGACCTGCTGGTCGCCTATCCGAGCGTCGAGCCCGAAGCGCTGGCGGCACTGGCCGAGCTTGACCCCGACACCGCGCCGACGCTGATGGTCGATTGCATCGAGCAGCTCGACCTGATCGGACGTGCGAAGGTCGCGATCGACCTGGACGTCGGCTACTGGCCGCTCGGCGGCCGGCTGAAGTTCGGCCCCAAGCGCTCACCGATCCGCACGCCCGAGCAGGCCCGCGCGCTGGCGGAGGAGATCCTCAGCCGGCCGAACCTGACGCTCGCGGGCGTGATGGCATATGAGGGCCAGATAGCCGGGCTGGCCGACCGTGTCCCCGGCCGCGGCTGGGAGAACCTCCTGATCCGCGCGATCAAGCACTACTCCGCCAAGGACGTCGCCGAGCGCCGCGCGGCGATGGTCCATGCGATCCGCGAGCTGGCGCCAATCGGCTTCGTCAACGGCGGCGGTACCGGCAGCATCCCCCAGACCTGCGCGGAGGCGTGCGTCTCAGAGGTCACGGCGGGCTCGGGGTTCTACGCGCCCCAGCTGTTCCAGTACTACCGCGGCCACGACCTGCTCCCCGCGGCGGGCTTCTGCCTCAGCGTCAACCGCCGGCCCGACGCCAGGACCGCGGCCGCGCTCGGCGGCGGCTACATCGCCTCCGGTCCGACACGCAAGG
>JAFMRN010000114.1 GCA_017354065.1 Solirubrobacterales bacterium | reverse complement strand
CTGACGGACCGCCTCGCCCCGCGCGAGGCGGTCGAAGCCCTCATTGATCTCGTCCAGGCTGAGCCGGTGTGTGAGCAGCCGTTCCACAGGCAGCCGGCCTGCCTGGTAGCGCTCAATGAAAGCTGGAATATCGCGCCGCGGCACACACGACCCGAGGTAGGAGCCCTTCAGCGTGCGCTCCTCGGCGACCAGCGACACAGCCGGAATGCTCAGCCGCTGGCTCGGGTCAGGCAGGCCGACCGTCACCGTGGTGCCGCCGCGCTTGGTCGCCGCATACGCTGCGTCCAGCACTGCGGCCGACCCGACAGTCTCGATCACGTGATCGGCGGGATCGAGCGGGTCCCCCGCCGCCACCGCGGTCGCCCCAAGCTCCCGGGCCAGCGCGAGCTTGTCCGGAATCCGGTCGACGGCAGTAACCGTGGCGCCAGCGTCAAGCGCCGCAAGCACGGCCGCCAGGCCGACGCCGCCGAGCCCGAACACCGTGACCCTGTCACCGGCCTGGATCTGGGCCGCGTTCAGCGCGGCGCCGGCACCGGTCAGCACCGCGCAGCCGAACAGCGCCGCCAGCTCGAAGGGCAGGCCCGGCTTGATCTTCACCGCGGAGTTGGCCGCCACGACTATCTCCTCGGCGAAGGCGGAGACCCCCAGGTGGTGGTTGACGCCGTCTGACCAGCGTCGCGCGCCAGACAGCAGCGTGCCTTCAGCGTTGGCCTTCGCGCCTGGCTCACACAAGGCCGGCCGGCCTTTGCGGCAGGGCCCGCAGTCGCCGCAAGCGGGAACAAACGCCAGGATCACGGGGTCACCGAGCTCAAAGCCGGTGACCCCGCCACCGACTTCGGTGACGATGCCTGCGGCTTCGTGTCCGAGGGCCATCGGCAGCGGGCGGGGGCGCGACCCGTCAATTACGGAGAGGTCGGAGTGACACAGGCCGGCGGCGCGCACCTGGATGCGCAGCTCGCCGGGGCCGGGCGGATCGAGCTCCAGCTCGCGGATCTCCAGCGGACCGCCGGTCTGGGCTAGGACAGCTGCGCGAGGCATGTGCGGATCGGCTCGGGGATCGGCGTGGACTGACGCGTTTCGCGGTCGACGAACACGTGCACGAACCAGCCCTCGGCGAGTAGCCGGTCGGAGTGCAGCTCGATCGCGTAGCGGACGCTGGAGCTGCCGAGATGGTCGACGCGGAGGCGCGCCTCAACCTGGCCGGGGAAGGCGACCGGCGCCTTGAAGGTGCAGTGCGACTCGGCGCAGAGGCCGATTGCCGTGCCGTTGTGGATGTCGAGCCCGGACTCGATCAGGTACTCGTTGATGACGGTGTCGAAGAACGAGTAGTACTCGACGTTGTTGACGTGCCCGTACACGTCGTTGTCCTTCCAGCGCAGCGTTATCGCGCGCGTGTACATCTATTCGGACTGGGGCTCGAGGCTGGCCACGAACCGGTCGATGCGGCGGCGCTCGGCGTCGGACAGCGGCTCGCTGGTCTGCACCAGCAGGGTCATCGGCCCGCGAGCGCGCGCCCAGGTTTGCGCCTGCTCTGAGAACTCGCCGGCAACCCAGATCAGCGGCATCGAGCGAGCGTGCTCGATCACCGCCTGGTCCTGCTCGGCGGGAGTCGGCTCGGAGCGCACCACGGTGATCGCCGACTGGCCGAGCTCGTGGGCAAGCTCATTGATCGGCTCGAGCCCCTCTGAGGCCAACAGTGCGATCTCGCCATCATCAAGCATCTCGCGGGCCCAGCCCGCGGGCGTGCCGCGCAAAGCCGAGGGCAGGGTGACGAAACGGAATTGCGGCGCGCTCATTTGGCGAAGCGTAACGTTTGCCTCCGGCGAAATGGTGAGGGGCCCGCCTCCGCGGCCACGTGGCCGCTCCGGCACCCTCAAGCGGCAAAACGAGCAGGAGGCTTGTGATGGGGAAGAGGCAGGCGGCGATCGCGGTTGCGGTCGCATCAATTGGGGTTGCACCGGCGGTCGCGAACGCGGACACCACTGCACCCAGCACGTTGAGCGTGCTCGGCAACGGCACGGTGTACGTGACGCCGGACCGGGCGTCGGTGGAGGTCGACATCGTCAAGCGAGCGGCGACCTCACGCGCTGCGTTGAGCGCCGCGAACTCGCGCACCGGCGCGATCAACAGGGCGTTGCGCGCGCTTGGGCTGCCGGCAAAGGACATCCAGACCAGCGGGCTGGACGTATCCAAGGAGACCCGCTCGGTCGGGCCCAAGGGGCACAAGACCAAGGTTCACGACTACCGCGCCAGTGAGTCACTGGCAGTCAGCTCCAGCGCCGCCCAAGCCGGATCCGTGATCGACACCAGCACCGCCCACGGCGCCTCCGATGTGACCGGGTTGAACTTCAGCTTCTCAAACCCGAGCGCGGGTTCTGAGGCGGCCAACAAGGCTGCCTTGTCTGACGCGCGCGCCCAAGCGGATAGCGCGGCGGCGCAGCTGGGGTACAAGGTCACCGGTGTCTATTCGGTTGATCTGAACCCGGAGTCGGATTCCAGCGGGTCCGGAGCGAGCAGCGGTACGGCTGCCACGCCGCACCCGAAGTCTGCGCCGGCGCCGAAGACGCCGACCAACGTGCACCCGGGCGCTCAGGAGGTCGATTCCTCGGTGCGGGTCGTGTTTACGATCGCGCCGGGGTGAGGGTCAGGGAACGCGACCTGCCCGAACCGCGTCAACGATGTCCGCGGTGGCGACGCCGCCGGACGTTGAACCGGCCCACTGCAGCACGTCGCTAACCGGCGGTCGCCTGGCTACGCGCTCCAGTTCGGCCAGCGCGTAATCAGACAGCGATACCCCAGCCGCAGCCGCACGTGTCCGCAAGGTCGCATGGACCGCATCGGGGACACTTCGTACCTGGATGGTCTTCACATCAGGATGGTACGAGTCTGGGTGTGCCGCACCCAAATTGCCTGCTGGTCATCCTGCTACCCGAGTGCACAATTCAGGAGCTTGCCCAAGAGGTATCCTCAAGGCGTGAAGCACTCGGCCTCGAGCACCACACCAACCGCTGAGAAACCCCCGCTGACTGATGAGGAGCGCGCCGAGCGACGCCGACGATTCGCGGAACGCGTTTTCAGCCCGAGCGGCCTCGATCGCGACACGCTTGAGCACATCGAGCGGCTAGCTGACGATTAGTCCTAAGCGACAGCAGTGGACACTGCCGAGTTACTCCGAGGCGGAACCCCGTTCGTCGTCGACACGTCGGCATGGTGGAGGTTCTCTTCGCTACCGACTCCGCTCGCCGGCCTCGTCAAGCAAGCGATGGACGCCGACCGGCTGTGGATTACGCCGATTGTGCGGATGGAGATCCTCTACTCAGCTCGCACCACCACCGAGTACACGTCCGTCGAGACAGAGCTCGATGGTTTCCGCACATTGCGCAACGATCGCGCCGTCGCCGACGCCGCGATGAGCGCCATGAGCGAACTCGCCGAACACAGCGATGGGTACCACCGCGTCCCGCTGACCGATGCACTGATCGCCGCAGCGGCCGCCGAACACGGTGGCGTCGCGGTACTCCATCGCGACACCCACTTCGACAAGCTCGCTGAAGTACTCACCTTCGAGAACGTCACGCTTCCAAGCTCCTAATCGGCCAACTCGCGGCCGCTGGCGCCAGGCGACGCCGCTGATACGCGGGGAACCGTCCCGGCGAAGCGTGGCGATCGCCTTGTGCGCGAACGCGTCAAGGAGCGCGCGTGCCTCGGGCCGCGAACTCCGGCGTGGCAGCTTCGATTTCGCCCCAATGTCGCCAATGACTTGAACCGACGATAACGCCACAGCGCACGCGAGCCGCTACCGAACCGGCGCCAACGCACTACAAAGCTGCTAAATATCTGTCAGCTAGTCGGCGCCATAGGGGCATGCCGACAGCTCCCGACACCAGAGAAGGACTCTTCCGTGCGATTTCAAGCTTCTTTCCGTCCGCGCATGGGGCTGCGGATCCCGCTTTTGTTCGTGGCCGTGCTGGCCGTCATAGGTTTCAGTGCCGGGCCCGCGCTGGCAGCCGGAACGAGCAGCGGCGACGTCAGCTCGTTCTCCTTTCAGCCGAGCGGCACGGCTGCCGGCAGCAGCCAGGACCTGAACCTCAACGTGGCGTTCTCCGCCAGCCCCGAAACCATGCAGCTGAACATGGCCCCCGGACTGTGGGCGTCGCTGAGCACCGGCTACCCGGGAACCCAGATCGGGACCGGCAAGGCCAGCCTGACGGCCGCCGGCCTGCTGCCCCAGACCGCGAACTTGACGCTGACCACAACCGCACCCGCTGCGGCGGGCGGGCTCCAACCCTGCAGCTCGTCGAACCCCCCGGGCCCGTGCGTCCTGCTGGGCCTGTCACTGGTCGCGGTCGACTCGACGTTCGGACTGTCGGTGACCGCCCCGGGGTATGCGGTGCTGAACCCGAACGGGACGGCGACAAACCTCTCAATCCGGTTCCCGAGCATCCCCAACAGCGCCGACGGGATCCCGATCGCAATCACCAACCTGCAGCTGACGCTGGCCAAGAGCACCACCGTCGGTTGCGGGTCCTCCGCACCGTCCAAATGTGGCCCGTTCGTCCGGCTTCCCTCCTACACCACCCCGGCCAAGTCCACCGCCAGCGTGAGCGACTGGAGCAACGGAACGGGCAGCGCCAGCGACACCTTCACGCCGACCGGAACCCCGGACTACAAGCCGGCCTTCGGAACGACGACGGCGACCGCCAACTCGGCCGCGAACCCGGATGGCAGCTACTCCGCGAAGGTGGAGATTGACGTGACCGAGCCGGACTACTCGCAGGGCGTCAACGAGGCCGGCACGAGCGGCATGCAGCTGGTGATCCCGACCAGCGCGCTGTGGGTCAGCGGCCAGGCGATCAAGGACCTGTGCGGGGCCTATGACCCGAGCCCGCCTGCAACCTGCGATCCCGCTCGGAACATCACGAACCCGATCCAGGTCGGAACCGTGTCCCTGGGCACACCGCTGCTGCCGACCGGCGACCCGCACTCCACGGGCGAGTTCCTGCTGTCGGGCTCCATCGACAACCCGATCGCGACGATCAAGTTCCCCGGACTCGGCGGCCTGTCCTTCAGCGGCAGCATCCCGGACGCCACGATCGGCGCGAACCCCGAGGTGAACTTCAACAACATCCCGGACGTGCCGTTCAGCAGCCTGGACGTGACGCTGGGTACCACGGACGCGAACGGGAACCCGGGGATGCTGAACGCCGCCTGCGGCAACATCTCGTCGACGTTGAACGCCACGTTCTACAGCTGGTGGGCGCCGACCACCCAAGACGGCGTGAGCCCCACCATGACCGGGAACGGCGCACCGTGCACCCCCGGCGGAGACGGTGGCTACGACAGCGGTCCGACCGGGATCAACACACCGGACCCCGGCCCCGGACCGACATACACCCCGCCGGCTTCTACGAGCACGGACACGACGGACAACTCCGCGCCGAGCACCGATACCAGCAGCGGTAGCCCGTCCAGCGTGAGCGGCAGCCCGTCAAGCGGAAGCCAACCGACCGGGTCCAGTGCCCCGTCCAGCGGGACTCCGTCATCCAGTGGGAGCGGTGGCAGTGGGAGCGCTGGCGGCACGTCGACAACCACCCCGAAACCAACCCCAGCAACACCGGCCGCGAAGCCAAAGGTCGGCAAGCCGACGCTCACCAACATCGTTCTCACGGGCGTCAGAACACGCAAACCGAAGCTCGCCTTCACCGTCAACCAGGGCAAGAACGCCGCAAAGATCAGCTCGTTCACCGTCGAACCGCCCGGCGCGTTCAGCTTCAACAAGAACGCACTGAAGAAAGACCTGAAGATCACCGGCGCCAAGCTGAAGAGCTACAAGCTCTCAGGCCGCAAGCTCACGATCTACCTCAAGACCGCGGCAAGCCACCCACGGGTAACGCTGAACGCCGGCGCGCTCAGCGAGTGGAAACAACTCCAAACAGCAGTCAAGAAACACAAGGCCAAGTCCCTGAACATGAACGTCTGGGCCAGCGCCGGCAAGACCAGCACACCGTTCCGGTCAACGATCAAGAAGTTCTCATGAGGAAGGGGCACCGCGTGTCTTCACATCCCCTTCCGCGCCGGCGGACGGCGGGGCTTCTGGTGGGTCTGCTGGGAGCACTCGGTCTCAGTGCCGCTCCGGCGCCGGCGGCATCAACGCACAGCGGTGACGTCAGTGCCTTCTCCTTCCAGCCCGCCGCCACGACCGCCGGCGGCAGCGCGAACCTCAACGCCGATCTGAAGTTCGGCTCTGACACGCCCAAGAGCGTGGAGCTGGACTGGCCGGCCGGCCTGTGGGCGTCGCTGAAGACGGCTCCGGCCGGCACCCAGATCGGGTCGGGCAGCTTGACGCTTACCGGACTTGGCTTGTTGCCGCTGTCGGCCACCGCCACGCTGGCCATGAGTTCGAGCATTCCAGCTGGCGCACCCGCCGCGTGCAGCACCACCACCCCTGCGGGCAACTGCACCCTCTCAGGCCTGCAGTTGAACGCCACCGCTCTGGGCCAGACAATCACCGCCCCTGGATACGTGGTGCTGAACCCGTCAACAGCCAGCCTCCAGATCGTGTTCCCGAGCATCCCAAACACCGCCATCGGGCTGCCGATCACGCTCACAGAGCTGAAGCTGACCCTGAACGCCAGCACCGCCAACGGCCAATTCATCCGGCTCCCGTCCAACACCGGAACTGACACGACCACGGTAAAGGTGACCGGGTACGGCGGCGCGACCGGCACAGGCACTGACAGCTTCACGCCGAGCGGCTCGCCGGCGTTCAGCCCGGGCGTGGCCGCGGCGACCGCGAACGTGAACGCGGCCCAGCAGGCGCAGGTCATCATCGACATCCAACAGCCGGGCGGCCAGGCCGGCGCGACCACCCACAGCCTGGTCATCCCTGGCTCGATCCTGAACGTGAGCGGCGGCGCAATCGCTGATCTGTGCGGCCCGCCGAACCCAGCGGGGAACTGTGACGGCGAGACGATCACCACACCGGTCAAGGTCGGCAGCGTCGCGCTGACCACACCGCTGCTGCCGACTCCCGTCCCAGGCGATTTCTGGCTGTCCGGCTCGGTCAGCGCGCCGGTCGTGACCGTCGCGTTCCCGGCGCTCGGCGGGCTGTCCTTCAGCGGCAAGATCGACCCGTCCACGATCGGGACCAACCCGACCGTGAACTTCACCGGCATCCCGGACGTCCCCTTCACCGATCTGAAGGTGACGATGGACGCCAGCTCCACGGGACTGTTCAACGCGGCCTGCATACCCGCCAGCGGTCCCTCCAGCGACCCGCTGAACTGGAGCTTCACCAGCTGGTGGAGCGCGGCACCGCCGGTGTCCAGCAGCACCCCGTTCACGGTCAACGGCACCGTGAATGACTGCCCGGCCGGCGGTTCCAGCGGCCCCGATCCGGTGACCGGGATCAACAACCCGGATCCCGGTACCGGCCCGACCTACACGGATACGACCACCACCCCGACGACGACGGGC
>JAFMRN010000113.1 GCA_017354065.1 Solirubrobacterales bacterium | reverse complement strand
GATGCGTCCTGGAGCACGATGTACTTGCCGAGCTTGGCGTTCGTGCCGAGCTTCACGATCTTGCCGTCGTTGACCGCGATCACCGGCGAGCCGGGCTTGGCGAAGATGTTCGTGGCGGTCGCGTTGCCCGACTGGACCGGGACCGCGGCGTTTGAGCCCTTGACCTTCTTGCCGGCCTGCTTGACGACCGAGTCATCGGCGTAGCTGGCCTTGGCGGCGACCGGGAAGTGGCCCTCCACCAGGCCGGTCAGGGCGCCGACCAGGTCCTTGGGCATGCCGCCGATCAGCTGGGCGCGCAGCAGCACCGAGCGCGCGTACCAGTCGGCGTGGTTGTAAGCGAGGATCGCCTTGTAGAGGTTCTTCGAGGCGCCGGCGGCCTGCAGGTAGCGGGCCGCGGTGAAGATCGCGTCGGTCGGGTTGTAGGGGTCGGCGAAACCGGTGCCGGTGGCGTCCACGCCCCAGCTCTTCCAGGTCGCCGGCTCGAACTGCATCCAGCCCTCGGCGCCGGCCGAAGAGATCGACAGGTTGCGACCGTAATCGGTTTCGATCCAGTTGATCGCCGCCAGGACCTGCCAGGGCACGTTGTACTCGATGCCCGCCGCCTGGTAGATCGGCAGCAGGAATGGGGGGATCTGGAAGTCGTCGATGAAGAAGTTCGGAACGCCGATCGGCGCGGCGCCGGGCAGTGAGAAGCTGGCGGACGGATTGGACTTGGTCGGGGCGCCCTTGGAGTTCGTCAGCGGCGTGATGACCGGCTTGGGTGCGCTGCTGTGCGTGGAGCTGTGATGGCTCGGTGCGGGCGCCGGGGCCGGGGCCGGCTGGGGCTTGGGGGCGGGGGCCGGCTTGACGGGCGCCGGGGTCGCCGGCTTGGGCTTCGGTTGAGCCTTGGGCTTGGTCTTCGGCTTGGCCTTGGGCGTGGTCGCGGTCGGGAACAGCGTCGAGTAGGTCGGCGTTGAAGCCGTCGTGTGCGTGGCTGTGGCGCTCTCAGTCTGAGCCGTGCTCGTGCGCGGGCTGGAGGTGGTCGGTGCGGACGCGGTGGAGCTGGTCGCCGTCTGCGTGCTGGAGGCTGTCTGGGCCGGCGTCGCGTTGGGCGACGCCGCCGGCGCCGACTGGCAGGACTCCGACATCGACACGACCTTGCCGTTGACTCCGGACAGGGCCGACGTGCCGGCCGACCCGACCGGGATTGTCTCGTGTTGGCCGTTTGCGAGCGTCACCGTGACGGTGCAGTTCTGTGCGTTCGCGCCGGCGGGTAGGGCCGCCAGGCCACCGCATACTGCAAGCGTCGCGGACGCGCGCCAAAGATTTGGGTTACGCAGCACTTTCACATTCTTGCCGGCCGCACGCTCCCGGCCGGGACCGCGTCGGATTCGGACGCTACTGACCTGCTTGGGGCTTTTCAATTTTGAACCTTCGCTGGCACAGACGTTTCACCTAACGGTTAGGTCAGGCGCTAGTTTCCCTGGAGTGCCCGAGATTCCATCTGAGCCAGAACGAGGCCGAGCGCCGCTGCGACGCCAGGGCGAGGAGGCGATCGGCAAGCTCGCCCAGGACCTGTTGCAGAGCCCGGTGGTAACCGGTGCGCTGACCACTGTGTTTGAGACGCGTGAGCGCGCGACCCGGGCCCAGGAAGTGGCTATGAGCGCCTTGAACCTGCCCTCGGCCGCGGACATCGAGCGCTTGACGCGCCGGGTTCGCAGCGTAGCTCAGCGGATCGAGGGCGTGGAGGACGGGATCGACCGTCTGTCGGAGCGGCTCGAAGGTGCGGGTGCGGTGGAGAAGCGCCTCACCGCGATCGAGGAGACGCTCGCGCGGATCGAGACCCAGCTCTCAAAGGGCGCTGACGGCGAGTCGTCCTAGCTCCAGCTCGCCGCCGGCCAGCTGGTGATCAGAGATCCGTACCCGCCCCTCCCCGAGCAGGTCGGTGACCAGCAGGGCGGCGCCGGCGCGCACGCCGCGGCGCCGGGCGAGCGTGAAGATCGCCGCCGTCTCCATCTCGACGGCTTGGGCGCCGGTGGCCGACAGGTCCGGAGCGTCATAGAACAGGTCGGTCGTGACGATCCTCGCGGCCGGGGCGCTGAGGCGCCCCAACATCTCCGGGTCGGCGGCGACGCTGCGAGCGGCACCCAGCGCGCGGCTGGTCCCGTCCTCACACAGCGCCTCACTGACGGCCAGCAGCTGGCCCAGCTCCAGCTCCGGTGCGAGCGCGCCGCAGGTGCCCACGCGCAGCAGCTCGGTGGCGCCCAGGTCGATCAGCTCGGATACGACGATCGCCGCGCTCGGCCCGCCCATGCCCGTCGACTGGATGCTGAGCGGCCGGCCGTCGGCGCGCGCCGTGCCGCTGTAACCCCACAGTCCGCGATTGTGGTTGAACATCTTCGGCTCGTCGAGCAGCTCCTTGGCCAGGCGCAGCGCGCGTCCGGGGTCCCCGGGTAGCAGCACCCGCTCCGCGAGCGGCGCGTGGGTCTGGAGGTGGATCGGCACGGGGCGGATCCTAAATCGGTCTACACTGCGCCGCGTGGCGGGCACGTTCAACTCCGCGGGCGAGTTCCGTGAGGTCATGGATAAAGCGTTCGCGCTGATGAGCGACGACCCGGATATGGGTCCGAAGCTGCGCGACGCAGACACGCCCCAGCGCTTCGAGTTCACCGATTACGACCTGGTCGTGAACATCGGTCCGAGCAAGTCCACCGACGAGGGCCACTACCTCGAGTGGGCCTGGAACGACGAGGTCGACTGGGAGCCGAAGGTCAAGATGTCGATGGCCTCCGAGGTCGCCAACCGCTACTTCCAGGGCAAGGAGAACGTCGCGATCGCGATCGCCCGGCGCCGGATCAAGGCTGCCGGTGACGTCCGCGCGGCGCTCGTCCTGCTGCCGATCATCAAGCCGTTGAACGCGCGCTATCGGCAGATGATCGCTGCCGACTACCCGCACCTCGAAATTTGATCGAGCCCGAGCAGATCCGTCTGCTCGCGCCCGGCCAAGACGTGTTGGTGCTGCTCTCGGGCGGCCGCGACTCCGTGTGCCTGCTGGACCTCGCCGCGCGGATCACCAACCGGGTGCGAGCCCTGCACCTCAACTACAGGTTGAGGGATGACTCGGATCTGGATCAGCAGCACTGTGAGGCGCTGTGTGAGCAGCTCGGCGTGCCGTTGACGGTTGAGTATCCGCCCGGCCCGCCGGTCGGCAACCTCCAGGCCTGGGCTAGAGACGCGCGTTATGCGGCGGCCTCAAAGGCCGCCAAAACCGGAGACGTCGCGGTCGCGCACACGGCCAGTGACCAGCTCGAGACGATCCTCTACCGCCTGATCTCCTCGCCCTCGCGCCGCGCGCTGCTCGGCATGCGTCCGCGCGAGGGGAGCTTGATCCGGCCGCTGCTGTCTTATACGCGCGCGGACACGACCGCCTACTGCCGCGCGCGCGGGCTGAGCTGGCGCGATGACCCGAGCAACGCCTCAGACCGCTACGTGCGCAACCGGATCCGCAATGAGCTGGTGCCGCTGCTGGCAGAGCTGCACCCCGGCGCGGAGGCCAACGTGCTGGCGCTCGCCGAGCTGTTGCGCGATGAGGCCGAGGTGCTCGAGGCGGCTGTGGACCGCGTGTCGGGGTCCCTGGCTGCTCTGAGAGAGCAGCCGCCGGCGCTTGCGAGACTCGCGATTCAGCGGATGGCCGATCAGGCCCTGGACGGGGCTCCGGCGGCCGGCGTGGCGCGCCGTACGCCTGAGATCCTGGCGATGTCCGATGACGCGAAGCTCGACCTGCCCAGCGGGGTGCGGGCGGTTACGCGTCATGGCGTGTTGAGCTTCGAGCGGACGCCACGGCTATCGCGCTGACACAATGGGTCCGGTGACCTCGCGGAACGACGCCGCAATCGGGGAGATTCTCGTCCCTGCGGACGATCTCACCTGCCGTGTAAAGGAGCTTGCGGCCGCGATCTCCGTCGACTACCAGGACCGCGACCTGCTGTTGATCGGCGTGCTGAAGGGCGCCGTGTTCTTCCTGTCGGACCTGATGCGGGCCCTGACGGTCCCGGTCGAGGTCGACTTCATGGCGATCTCCTCGTACGGCTCCTCGACCAAGAGTTCAGGCGTCGTCCGGATCCTCAAGGACCTGGACGCCTCGATCGAGGGGCGGGACGTGGTGATCGTCGAGGACATCGTCGACTCGGGCCTGACGCTGCAGTACCTGCTGCGCAACCTCGCCGCGCGCCAGCCCGCGTCGCTGGAGGTCTGCGCTCTGCTGATCAAGCCGGGCGCCCGCAAGGTCGACCTGGAGCCGCGCTACGTCGGGTTCGAGCTGCCGGACCAGTTTGTGATCGGCTACGGCCTGGACCACGGCGAGCGCTACCGCAACCTCCCGTACGTGGCCGGTTTAAACCAGTAAGAACTTCGTCATGACGCTGCTAGCGTTAACACTTCTCCGCCGATGACTCGTTTCTTCAAGAGCGCCCTTTTCCCGATCCTCGTTGTCGTGGTGCTGGCGTTCTTCGCCCAGAAACTGATCGGGAGTTCCTCGAACGCCAAGTCCTACAACTACGGGCAGTTCGTAACCCAGATCAAGGGTCACGACATCCAGACCGCGACCTTCGATCAGAAGGACAACAAGGTCTCTGTCGTGCGCAAGAACGGCGGGGGCAAGTACACGGTCGGTTACCCCGACTACGCGCTGCCGACGCTGACCAACCAGTTGATCGCGAACGACGGTGCGGGCTCGGTGAACGTGCAGGACAAGTCGTCCTCACCGTGGATCTCGATCCTCACATACCTGTTGCCGTTCCTGCTGATGTTCGGCCTCTGGATCATTCTCATGAACCAGGTGCAGGGCGGCGGCTCGAAGGTGATGAGCTTCGGCAAGTCACGCGCCAAGCGCATGGCTGTCGACTCTCCGAAGATCACCTTCCGTGACGTGGCCGGCGTCGACGAGGCGGTTGAGGAGCTGCATGAGATCAAGGAGTTCCTTGAGAACCCCAAGAAGTTCCAGGCGCTCGGTGCTCGGATCCCCAAGGGTGTGCTGCTTTATGGGCCTCCCGGCACCGGCAAGACGCTGCTCGCTCGCGCTGTGGCTGGCGAGGCAGGCGTCCCGTTCTTCTCGATCTCCGGCTCTGATTTCGTCGAGATGTTCGTCGGCGTCGGCGCGTCGCGTGTTCGTGACCTGTTTGAGCAGGCCAAGCAGAACAGCCCGTGCATCATCTTCATGGACGAGATCGACGCCGTCGGGCGTCACCGCGGCGCCGGGCTAGGCGGCGGTCACGATGAGCGTGAGCAGACGCTGAACCAGCTGCTGGTGGAGATGGACGGCTTCGAGATGAAGGACAACATCATCTTGATCGCCGCCACCAACCGTCCGGATATCTTGGATCCGGCGCTGCTGCGTCCCGGCCGCTTCGACCGCCAGATCGTGGTCGACCGTCCCGACCGCCTGGGCCGCAAGAAGATCCTCGAGGTTCACACCCGCGGCAAGCCGCTGGCGCGTGAGATCGACGTGGAGGCGCTGGCCGGGCAGACCCCGGGCTTCACCGGCGCCGACCTGTCCAACCTGGTCAATGAGGCGGCGCTGCTGTCAGCGCGTAACGGCAAGCGCGAGATCACCCAGGTGGAGCTGGAAGAGGGGATCATGCGCGTCGTGGCCGGGCCGGAGAAGAAGACCCGCGTGATGTCCGAGGAGGAACGCCGGATCACCGCGTTCCACGAGATGGGGCACGCGATAGTCGGGCACTTCCTGCCGAACTCGGATCCGATCCACAAGATCTCCGTGATCTCCCGCGGCCAGGCGCTGGGTTACACGATCAGCATGCCCGGTGAGGACAAGTTCCTGACCCGGCGCGCGGAGCTGCTCGACACGATGGCCATGAGCCTCGGCGGGCGTGCCGCGGAGGAGTTGGTGTTCGACGAGATCACCACCGGCGCCTCCAACGACCTTGAGAAGGTGACCGGTACCGCCAAGCAGATGGTGATGCGCTTCGGCATGTCGGAGAAGCTCGGTCCGCGGGTCTTCGGCCACGACCAGAGCCAGCCGTTCCTGGGCCGTGACATGGCCTCTGAGCCGGACTACTCGGATGAGATTGCGCGTGAGATCGACCTTGAGATCCGCCAGATCGTCGAGGGCGCCCACAACCAGGCGAAGACGATCCTGACCGATCACCGTGAGGCGCTTGACCGCATCTCCGAGATCCTGATCAAGCGCGAGACGATCGAGGCCGACCAGTTTGAGCGGCTCCTCAACGGGGCGACCGAGGAAGAGGTCTTCGGGGCTGAGGCGCCGCCTCCGCCGCAGGTACCCATGCCGCCCTCAGCTGAGCGCGCCGGTCGCGATAACCCGCGGCCCCTGCCGCGTCCCGGCCTGGCGTCCGAGTAGGTGCCCGGCTCCCGCTCCCGTCCACCCAAGGCGCCGACCTCGCCGTGGGTACTGCTGTTGCGCCACGGGCTGCCCCTGGCGCTGGTGATCGCGGGGATCGTGTTGATCGCGCTGGCCGGCGGGCATCTGCATGACGTCAAGCAGATGTCACAGCAGCAGAACGTGTTCGTCGCAACCCCGACGGACACCGACTCGATGCTGTCGGCGATCGGGGTCGGGGCGATCATCGCGGCGATCATGATCTGGCTGTTCGGCTACATGGTGCGGCTGTCGCTGACCTCCAGCTCCGACCGGGACAAGGAGGAGGCGGCGCGCGAGTACTTCGCTCGCACCGGTCGCTGGCCGGGTGCTGGGGCGCGGTGACTTTTCAGGTCATGGGGGTGGTGAACGTCACCCCGGACTCGTTCTCCGACGGTGGCGCTTTCCTCGACCCTGATGCTGCTGTTGCGCACGGTCTGGAGCTGCTGGGTGAGGGTGCGTCGATTCTCGACGTCGGTGGTGAGTCGACCCGGCCCGGTGCGGCGGCGGTCTCAGAGGAGGATGAGCTGGCCCGCGTACTGCCGGTGATCGAGGGCCTGAGTGGGCGCGCGAAGCTGTCGATCGACACGATGAAGCCGGGTGTGGCCCGCGCCGCGGTGCAGGCCGGGGCGAGCCTGATCAACGACGTAGCGGCGTTCCGCAAGGCGCCCACGGAGATGAGCGCGCTGGCCGCTGAGAGCGGGGCGGAGGTCTGCCTCGTGCACATGCTCGGCGAACCGGGCACGATGCAGCGCGATCCCCACTATGAGGATGTGGTCTCAGAGGTGAAGGCGTTCCTTGAGGAGCGGCTCGCCTTTGTCGTGTCAGAGGGGGTCGCTGAGGAGCGCGTGATCCTCGACCCTGGGATCGGGTTCGGCAAGACCGTCGCGCACAACCTCGAGCTGCTGGCGCGTCTCGATGAGCTGGTTGCGATCGGCCGGCCGGTTTTGATCGGAACCTCACGCAAGTCCTTCCTCGGCAAGCTGACCGGGGTCTCTGACCCCGCGGCACGGCTCGGCTCGACGATCGCAACCAACGTGCTGGCCTACACGCGCGGGGCGTCGATCTTCCGGGTGCATGATGTGGCCGCGGTGCGTGACGCGCTGACGGTAACGGCCGCGATCCCGGGAGGGTGCCGGAGCGGGGC
>JAFMRN010000323.1 GCA_017354065.1 Solirubrobacterales bacterium | reverse complement strand
CGGCCACGAGCAACCCGCCGAGCACCAGGACCACCTCGATGCTGGTGCGCGTGACGCCGCTCTTCAGAACGCGGCCGACGTCGTCCTGGAAGGTGAACGGGAACGCAAAGCTCGGATCGGTCAACACGTGGGAGTCGGGCATCGCGCCACCGAAGGCCAGGCACATCGCGCCCAGCAGCAGGCCGCCGCCCAGGAGCCCCACGAGCAACCGGCGGCGGTCCAGACCCCGCTGAGCCAGCGCCAGCGCCGCCATCACCACGACGGTCGACTTGATCCCCATGGCCGCCGCAAAGCCGATCCCGGCCGAGATCGCCCGCCCGCGCAACAGCATGAAGCAGGCGACCGAGCACAGCGCGGCGATCAGCAGGTCCACGTGGGCGCCGCCGACCCCGTAGGCAATCAGCGGCGGGTTGGCCAGGAACCACGCGGCCCTCCCGGGTGAGCGGCCGGCCAGCTTCGCGGCGCGCACGCTGAAGTAGATCGCCACCAGCATCGCGACGCCACAGATCGCCTTCAGGGACCAGGTCTCTGCGGCGACCCCCAGCGGCGCCAGCGCGGCGTTCAACAGCGTGTCCAGGGGCCCGTAGACCGCCGGCGTATGGATCCAGTAGACGTAGGGGAGCACCGGATCGTGGGCGGCGGCCGAGGGCCCGTGCAGGTACGGGTTGATCCCGTGCAGGGCGAACATCCGCCCGTAGGCGACGTAGCTGAACACGTCGGCAGAGAAGATCGGCGAGGTCAGCGTGAAGAACACGCTCAGCAGCGTCGTGATCGCGACCGGCACCCACAGCGCCAGCCGCCGCACCACCGTCAGGCCCAGCAGCCAGCCGGCCAGCATCAGCGCCAGCAGCCAGCTGGTCGACGAGTCCGTCAACCCCGGCGCGATCCCGGTCAGCGGCCCGAGCATCCAGTGGGGCTCCGGGACCGGATAGTTCAGGTCGACTATCCAGTTGTTGGTGGCCCCCGCGAACGCCAGCCACAGGCCGGCGCCGAGCAACAGCGCGCAGCCGGCGACACCGGCGACGGTCCGGGCCTGCCTGGCAAGCACCACCGGCCGAGGGGTGGCCAGGGCGATCCCTTCCGTGGTCACGCCGGGAAAAGTAGTGATCCGCGCTAGGACACGCGGCTAGCTTGGGTCGAAAGGGTCCATATATGACCCTTTCGGCCCATCCTAATTCGTTGGCTGGTACCGCCCGAACACGTCGCGCATCGCCCCGCAGACCTCACCCATCGAGGCGCGGTCACGCAGTGCGTTCTTGATCACCGGCAGCAGGTTGTCGCTCCCGCGCGCGGCGTTGCGCAGCTCCTCCAGGCGGGAGTCGACCAGCGCCTGGTCACGGTTGGCCTTGAACTCCTTCAAGCGGGCGACCTGATCCTGCTCTGACTTGGGGTCGACCTT
This sequence comes from Solirubrobacterales bacterium, assembly GCA_017354065.1. Lineage (GTDB taxonomy): Bacteria > Actinomycetota > Thermoleophilia > Solirubrobacterales > Solirubrobacteraceae > Palsa-465. Next base: position 1,441 of record JAFMRN010000323.1, on the reverse strand, counting down.
CAGCAGGTCATCGACGCTCAGTTCCTCGTCGACAAAGCGGTTCACGCCGACCACGACGTCCTGCTCCAGCCGGTAGCGCTCGAAGTAGCCGAACGCCGACTCCTCGATCTCGTTCTTGATGAACTCGATCGCCTTGACCGAGCCGCCGAGCTCATCGACCTTCTCGATCAGCGCGGTCGCCCGGGTCCGGATCTCCTCGGTCAGCGCCTCCACGTAGTAGGAGCCCGCGAACGGGTCGACGGTGTCGGCGGCGCCGGACTCATAGCCGATGATCTGCTGGGTCCGCAGCGCGATCTTGGCGGCGCGCTCTGACGGCAGCGCCAGCGCCTCGTCATAGCCGTTGGTGTGCAGTGACTGGGTCCCGCCGGCGACCGCGGCAAAGCCCTGCAGGGCCACGCGCACGATGTTGTTCTCGGGCTGCTGGGCGGTCAGGGTGACGCCGCCGGTCTGGGTATGGAAGCGCAGCTTCAATGACTTGGGATCGCGCGCGCCGAAGCGCTCGGACATGATCTTGGCCCACATCTGCCGGGCGGCCCGGAACTTGGCGACCTCCTGGAACACGTTGTTGTGCCCGTTGAAGAAGAACGCCAGCCGCGGCGCGAAGTCGTCGACCGCCAGGCCGGCGTCGATCGCGGCCTGCACGTAGGCGATCCCCGAGGACAGCGTGAAGGCGATCTCCTGCACGGCGGAGGCGCCCTTCTCACGGAAGTGGTAGCCGGAGATGGAGACAGTGTTCCAGCGCGGGACGTTCTCCTTGCAGTAGGAGAACAGGTCGGTCGTCAGCCGGATCGCACCCTCGGGCGGGTAGATGTAGTTACCGCGCGCGACGTACTCCTTGATGATGTCGTTCTGCACGGTGCCGCGCAGGGCCTCAGAGGCGACGCCCTGCTCCTCACCGACCAGCTCATAGAGCAGCAGCAGCACGCTGGCGGGCGCGTTGATCGTCATCGAGGTCGAGATCTTGTCCAGCGGGATCCCGTCAAAGGCGGTCCGCATGTCATCGATCGTGTCGATCGCCACGCCCGTGCGGCCGACCTCGCCGAGGCACATCGGATCATCGGAGTCCAGGCCCAGCTGCGTGGGCAGGTCGAATGCCATTGACAGGCCGGTCGACCCGTTGGCAAGCAGGTACTTGTAACGCTCGTTGGACTCCTTGGCCGACGCGTAGCCCGCGTACTGGCGCATGGTCCAGAGCTGCTTGCGGTACATGTCGGCGTGCACGCCGCGCGTGTAGGGGAAGGACCCCGGCTCGCCCAGCTCCTCTGCCAGCCCGGCCGGCAGGTCTGCCTCGGTGTAGAGGCCCTTGATCTCGATCCCGGAGTCGGTGAACCGACGGGGATCATCGGGGCCGACGATCGGTGCGATCGACTCCCGCTCAGTGTTCTCGGTCGCCATCAGGCTGGAGTGTACGCGCGGCCGGCCGCCACCGACCCGCTGGGGC
>JAFMRN010000322.1 GCA_017354065.1 Solirubrobacterales bacterium | reverse complement strand
CTTTGAGCGTGAACGCGAACACCGGCAGCTCGTCGCCGCGTGAGATCAGCTCGTATGGCCCGAGCTTCTCGATCTCGGAGCTGAGGTACAGCGCTACGTCCTGGGAGTGCTGGTGCACGCGCCGGTAGCCCTCGCGCCCGAGTGAGGAGAACATGAAGTACTGGGCCACCACCTCAGCCCCCGGGCGCGAGAAGTTCAGTGCGAACGTCGGCATGTGGCCGCCCAGGTAGTTCACGTCGAAGATCAGCTCCTCAGGCAGGGCCTCCTTGTCACGCCAGATCGCCCAGCCGACGCCGGGGTAGACCAGGCCGTACTTGTGCCCGGAGGCGTTGATCGAGCACACGCGCGGGATCCGGAAGTCCCACTCAAGGTCCGGCTGGATGAACGGCGCGATGAACCCGCCCGAGGCCCCGTCGACGTGCAGCGGGATGTCGGCGCCCGTCTTGGCCTGCACGTCGTCCAGCGCGGCGGCGATCTCCTTGACCGGCTCATAACTGCCGTCGAAGGTCGATCCGAGCACGGCGACCACGCCGATCGTGTTCTCGTCGACGTGATCCGCGATCTGGTCCGCGGTCAGATGGAAGCGATCCCCCTCCATCGGCACCAGACGCGGCTCGACGTCCCAGTAGCGCATGAACTTCTCCCAGCAGACCTGCACGTTGGAGCCGGTCACGAGGTTCGGTTTGTCGGTCGGCTTGCCCGCTGCCTCGCGCTGCTTGCGCCAGCGCCACTTCATCGCCAGGCCGGCGAGCATCGCGGCCTCTGAGGACCCGGTGGTCGAGCAGCCGGTCGCCTCCGAGTCCTTCGGCGCATGCCACAGGTCGGCGAGGATGCTCACGCAGTGGGACTCGATCCGCGCGGTCTGGGGGTACTCGTCCTTGTCGATCATGTTCTTGTCAGCCGTGTCGGACATGATCTGCCCGGCCTGGGAGGGCATCCAGGTGGTGACAAACGTCGCGAGGTTGAGTCGCGCCTGACCGTCGAGCAGCAGGTCGCTTGAGATCAGCTCGTAGGCGGTGCTCTCGCCGACGCCGTTCTCCTGGAGCCTGGCGGTCGGCAGCTGGAGTTCCGGGGTCGGGTGGTGGACCGGGGCGGCGTGACCGCGAGCCCGTGCCGTGGATGATTGCGGTTCGTGCAAAGCCATCGGGCGATCATGTCAGCGGCCCTTTGTCGATCGGGTTAGAAACTCGTGTCCGGCCCGGCGCCTCGAACCGCTCCAGGTACGCCTCAAACGCTGCACGGTCCGCCTCCGGCTGGAACGGGTCGCGTCCGTCGCGCAGCAGCGGCTCGATCCGCTCCAATTCGAACAACAGGCTGAGCTTGCCGGGCGGGTCATCCCACTCGCCGCAGTCATAGCGCCAGACCCACGCGGCCAGGGCGGCGAGCGTCTCCACCTGGATCTGATCCTCCCACCAGCGACAGCGGACCGGGAGCTGGTATCGCACGCGCAGTAGGCACACGTCGTGCCAGAGCTGGCCCCACCACATGCGTCGCTGGCCGGGCTCATCCAGTTCGCGCCAGCTCAGCAGGCGTTCACCGCTGGGCATCATCACTTCGCACCCGCCAGCGTGCGCAGGCGCCGGTCCTCGAAGTAGCGGCGCAGCTTGACCCGGGCCGGCGCGAGCCGGCCGTAGAGCAGCAGCGCGCGGCCGTCGGGCAGCTGGCGCAGTGCTTCGGGCGCGATCAGCGGCACACGCCGGCGGCCGGTTGAGCGCCCGGTGCCGGAACGCCCGCTGCTGTGGGTCACGTCGGGAACCTCGGTCTCGCCCGCCAGGCTGGAGAAGTAACGCAGCGTCTCCAGATCCGCCACGCCCGGCAGCAGCATCCGCGCGCGGTGGGAGTTGACGACGGTCTCCGCCTGTTTGCCATAGCGCGCTCGCGCCTGCTGGATGTCATGGAAGATCGACAGCAGCTGGATGTTGTGAGACGGCGCCGTGGAGGCGACCTCTGAGAGGTTCGGGATCGGCGCCACGTTGCCGGCCTCATCGAGGCACACCAGCCAGGGGTCGGTGAGCCGCCCGCCGTGCCTGTTGGCCAGCGCGTAAGCAGCGTCGACCAGCTCAGACAGCAGGGCGATGAAGATCGGTCGCAGCAGCTTGGAGGCCTTGGGATCGCCGATCAGATACAGGGTGTTGGGCCCGCTGAGCAGCCGCTCGGGCGTAATGTCGCTGCCCGCGGCCGAGGCAGCGACGCGCCGGAAGCGATAGCCGCGCAGCAGGGTCTGGACGGTGGCCTCAATCGAGCTGCGCGTGCGGTCAGCCTGTGCCTGGAAGGCGCGCACCGCCTCAAACGCGTTGCGCGCGTCCTCGGCGTCCGGTCCGCCGGCGCTGTCCATCGCCAGCTCTTCGGTCAGGCGCTCAAGCTCACGTCCGCCCTGACCGTAGGACCAGGTCAGCAAGCGCTGGATGCTCGCGTCGCTGCGTGCCGCACAGAACAGCAGCGGTGCCAGGCGCTGCTCGGCTGCCACGGCCCAGAACTCACCGCCCTCAGCGCCGTGATGGTCAAGCTCGGCCGCTGTCGCCAGCCGCCAGGCGACCTCAACGGCGCCGTCCCAGCTTCCGGCTGTGCGCAGCGGCGACCAGGTGTGGGACGGCGCGTCGCTCAGTCCGAAGGGGTCGAAGATCAGCACCTCGCCGACGGCCTCACGGCGTGTGCGCGTCGCCGCCAGCAGGTCCGTCTTGATCGACGAGGCCACCGCCGGGCCCTCCCACTCCAGCAGCGCGGGGATCGCCAACCCCGCCGACTTGCCTGACTGGGGCGGGCCGAAGGCCACCAGCGCGTGCCGGGATTCGGCGCACAGCAGCCGGCCGCGGTGGCGTCCGAGCGCGAGACGCCCGGCGCGTGCTC
>JAFMRN010000321.1 GCA_017354065.1 Solirubrobacterales bacterium | reverse complement strand
GATGAACGACTGCCCGGCGAGCCAGTAGATCACGGCCGGCTGAGCGGCGAACACGAACTGGATGGTGGCCATCATCCAGCGGCCGGCCATCTTCGAGCGGACCTCCAGCTCGGCTATCTCACGCGACTCCGTGGTGAAGCGCTCGGCCAGGTCCTCGCCGCGGCCCATCGTCTTGCCGAGCATGATCCCGGACACCGACAGCGATTCGGACACCAGCGCGCTGAGGTCCGCCAGGCGCTTCTGCTGCTCGGAAGTGATCCGCCGGCGCAGCTTCCCGACCCGGCGGGTCATCCACACAGACGGCGGCACGAACACCAGTGAGATCAGCGCCAGCTTCCAGTTCAGCAGGCACATCGCGACTATCGCCGAGATCACCGTGGTGACGTTCTGGGCGATCGTCGTAGCGGTGGTCGTGACCACCGCCTCCAGCCCGCCGATGTCGTTGGCGATCCGCGACTGCACCTCACCGGTACGCGTGCGCGTGAAGAACGCGAGCGACATCTGCTGCAGGCGCCGGTACACGGCGGCGCGCAGATCATGCATAACGCGCTGGCCGACGACGTTCGACAGGTAGGTCTGCCACACGCCGAAGGCGTTGGAGATGAACGCGACGGCCAGCATCGCTGTGCACATCTCCCACAACAGCGTCATCTGATGGCGGAAAATCCCCTTGTCCAGCGCTGCACGCAACAGGAACGGGTTCAACATCGACAGTCCCGCCGAGATCATGATCAGCACGCAGACCGAGATCAGCCGCACGCGGTACGGCTTGAACAGGGCCAAGATCCGCTTGGAGTCTCGCTTGCGGCTTTCATCCCATAGCGGCGGCGGTTTCTTGGACGGACCGCCGCGCAGCGACGCCATGGCTCCGCTACCCAAAGTACCGCTGGAGGCTCCTGCGCCCATAATTGACATGACCCCCAATGATGGCGGGTCGCTGGGATTACTCATCCAGCCTTTGCGCAGACACAAGTTTTTGCCAGGATGCCCCGTCGACCTATGGACCCGATAGAGCCAATGGAACCGACCCGCGGCGGCGTGCCGCTGATGCCCGCGATCTCCCAGGTGTCCCAGCTCCAGCAGCTGGCGAACGCCGGCCTCGGCTCCAGCCCGTTCCCGCCGATCGCCGAGTATGCGTTCCTGTCCGACTGTGAAACGCTGGCGCTGGTCGCGCCGTCGGGCTCGATTGAGTGGATGTGCCTGCCCCGGGTCGACTCGCCCTCGATCTTCGGCGCGCTGCTGGACCGCGACGCCGGCTCTTTCCGGCTCGGGCCCTCCGGTGTCTCGGTGCCCGCCGCCCGCCGCTACCTGCCGGGCACGATGGTGCTGGAGACCAGCTGGGGCACCGGCTCGGGCTGGATCGTGGTGCGCGACGTGCTGTTGATCGGCGGCTGGCACCACGAGCACGACCGCTCCGGTACGCACCGGCGCGCGCCCACCGACTACGACGCGGACCACGTCCTGTTGCGGATGGTGCGCTGTGTCAACGGTGAGGTCGAGCTGACGATGGACTGCGAGCCGGTCTTCGACTACGGCCGTGAGCGCGTCAAATGGGAGTACACCGGCCCCGGCTACACCGACGGCGTCGCGACCTCCAACAACACCGACCTGCGGCTGCACATGAAGACCGACCTGCGGATCGGCTTTGAGGGCTCGCGCGCGACCGCGCGGCACCGGATGAAGCAAGGTGAGGAGGCGTTCGTCTGCCTGTACTGGTCGACGCACCCGCCGCCGATGGACTACGACGCGGCTTACAAGCGGCTGGTTTGGACGTCGCATCACTGGCAGCACTGGGTTGACCGCGGGACCTTCCCCGATCACCCCTGGCGCACGCACCTGCAGCGCAGCGCGCTGACGCTGAAGGGACTGACCTACGCGCCGACGGGCGCGTTGCTGGCAGCCGCCACCACCTCGCTGCCCGAATCGCCCCAGGGCCAGCGCAACTGGGACTACCGCTACAGCTGGATCCGCGACTCCACGTTCATGCTCTGGGCGCTGTACTCGCTGGGCTTTGACTGGGAAGCCAACGACTTCTTCTACTTCATCGCCGACGTGGCCGGCGGCAAAGACGAGCTGCAGGTGATGTACGGGGTTGACGGCGAGCGCGAGCTCCAGGAGGCGGAGCTGGACAACCTGTCCGGGTATGAGGGCGCCCGCCCCGTGCGCGTCGGGAACGCCGCCTTCAAGCAACAACAGCACGACGTCTGGGGCGCGCTGCTGGACTCCGTGTACCTGCACACGCGCTCACGCGACACGCTCGATGAACGCGTCTGGCCGATCCTCTCGCGCCAGGTCGAGGAGGCGATCGCCCACTGGCGTGAGGCCGACCGCGGTATCTGGGAGGTTCGCGGCGAGCCCAAGCACTTCACCTCCTCCAAGATGTTCTGCTGGGTCGCTTGTGATCGCGGCGCCCGCCTGGCCGAGATCCGTGAGGACTGGGACAAGGTCGAGCGCTGGCAGGCCGCCGCCGATGAGATCCACGCCGACATCTGTGAGCACGGCGTGGATGACCGCGGGGTGTTTGTCCAGCACTACGACACGACCGCGCTGGACGCGTCGATGCTGCTGATCCCGCTGCTGCGCTTCCTGCCGCCCGACGACCCCCGCGTGCGCGCGACGATCTTCGCGATCTCCGACGAGCTGACCGAGAACGGCCTGGTCCTGCGCTACCGCGTGGATGAGACCGATGACGGCCTGGACGGCGAGGAGGGCACGTTCCTGATCTGCTCCTTCTGGCTGGTGTCCGCGTTCGTTGAGATCGGCGAGCTGCACCGGGCGCGCGACCTGTGTGAGCGGCTGCTGGGCTACGCCTCACCACTGGGGCTCTACGCCGAGGAGGTCGACCCCCGCACCGGCCGGCACATG
>JAFMRN010000320.1 GCA_017354065.1 Solirubrobacterales bacterium | reverse complement strand
GCGGCGCGCGGGCCTTGGCCAGCTCCGCGGCTGCCAGCGCGTAGGGGTCGCCGGGCTCGCCGAGGCTCCAGCGCAGCACCTTGCGCGGGCGCACGCCGATGAAGGAGTAGCGCCCCAGGCGCCCGTGCTCGGCGGACTCCAGCAGGAACGACGCCTGCCCCTGTTCGCGCAGCTTCAGGTAGGCGGAGACCGGGGTCTCGGTGTCCTCGATCCAGGTCTCGGACACGGGAGCGAGGTCGAAGCCCTCTGGCACCATCGCTTCAGCGGCTGCGTTGCTCAAGGATCCGCTGCGCGTCAGCGAGGCTGAGATCGCGACTGGCCAACAGGACTGACAGGTGGTAGAGCACGTCCGCTGCCTCGTTGGCCACGCGCTCGTCGGACTCCTCGCGCGCGGCTCGCGCCACCTCCTCGGCTTCCTCCTGGACCTTCTCACCGATGAACGGCGGGTCGTTGAGGAGCTTGGCGGTGTAGCTGGCGTCCGTGTCGTTCGCAGCCCGGCGCACCGCGATCGTCCGCTCCAGGGTGGGCAGCACCTCAAAGGGGGCGACATCAAGGTCGCCCCTGTAAAAGCACGTCCGTTCCCCGGTGTGACACGCCGGCCCGTTCGGGTCAACCAGCGCGACGATCGCGTCGGCGTCGCAGTCATAGCGGAGCGCCTTCACGGCCTGAGTGTGCCCGGAGGTCGCACCCTTGTGCCAGAGCTCCTGGCGTGAGCGGCTCCAGAAGTGTGTCTGGCCCGTCTCCTGGGTGAGCTTGAGCGCCTCGGCGTTCATGTAGGCGACGGTCAGTACCTCGCCGCTGCCCCAGTCCTGGACTACCACGGGCACCAGGCCGTTCTGGTCAAAGCTGATCTCCACGCCCGTGAGTCTACGGCGGGGTCGGCACAGCCGCTGACGCACCGCGCCGGCCGCGGCGGCGCGCACGGCGGTCCGACATCATCCACGCCAGCCAGATCCCGGTCAGGCCCCCGCACAGATGGCCCTGCCAGGACACGCCCTGGTGCGGCAGCAAGCTCGAGAGCAGCGCCGCGCCCCACAGCACGGTCACGACCGCGGCCAGCGCCAGATCGACCAGGCGGTGGTCGATCACCCCGCGCGCCAGCAGGTAGCCGGCGTAGCCGAAGATCAGCCCGGAGGCGCCGACCGTGTCGACCCGGAACCCGTTTGAGGTCGACGGGGAGATCAGCCAGGTACCAAGCCCGCCCACGACGATCACGATGATCGTGATCGCGCTGAAGTGCCGCAGCCCGCGGATCGCCACCAGCGCCCCGAGGAACAGCAGCGGCAGCGTGTTGCCCTCCAGGTGCGCCCAGCTGGCGTGCAGGAACGGGCAGGTGACGATCCCCCACAGATGGCTGATGCTGCGGGCAAACAGCCCGTCGTACAGGCTGAGCTTCTGGTCGTCGAGTGCGTTGACAGCCTGGACGATCCACATCGCCGCCACCAGGCAGCCCAGGCCGAACAGCCCGTCGACCGCGCCTCCGCTGCGCACCCGGGCACGCAGCTGGGAAAGCCTGTCCTGCGCGTCCGGTGTGACCCCCATGGGCCTACTCTATCCCGAGCCTGTCCAGCAGGCGCTCGTCCGCGCGCCAGTGCTTGCGCACCTTGACTGACAGCGACAGGTGCACGTGGGAGCCGAGCTCGCGTTCGATCCCGCGCCGCGCGCCGGTGCCGATCGCCTTGATCATCTTCCCGCCGGCGCCGATCAGGATCCCCTTCTGGGACTCGGTTTCGACCAGCACCACGGCGTCGACGCGGATCAGGTCGCCGTCAGGGACGATCGACTCGAGCTCCACCTCCACCGCGTGGGGCACCTCATCACGGGTGCGGATCAGCACCTGCTCACGCACCAGCTCCGCCAGCATCGTCGACTCGGACTGGTCGCTGCGCGTGCGCAGGTCGTAGTACAGCGGGCCGCTCGGCAGCAGCGACACCAGATGGTCGGTCAGGCCCGGAACCCCGCTGCCCTTGCGCGCGGACACGGGGAAGATCTCATCGGCCACATCGAGCGACTCGGCGTCTGACAGGGCCTCCAGCGTCTTGGCCCGGCTGGTCAGGTCGACCTTGTTGACGGCCAGCACCACCGGCGTCGAGCCGGATGCCTTGCGCAGCAACTCGGCGATGAAGCGATCCCCCGGGCCGATCCCCTGGTCGGCGTTGACGACCATCAGGGCCGCGTCGGCGTCGGCCAGCTCCGACTCGACCCGGCGCTGCATCCGCTCGGTCAGCGCGTCGCGGGGGCGCTGGACGCCGGGCAGGTCGACCAGCACGAGCTGCCAGTCGGGGCCGCCGGCCACCGCGCGGATCGCGCGCCGGGTGGTCTGGGGCTTGTCGGACGTGATCGCGATCTTCTGGCCGACGATCGCGTTGATCAGCGTCGACTTCCCGACGTTCGGCCTGCCGGCCAGGGCGACAAACCCCGACCGTGTCTCAGGAACCTGCAGTGGCTGGCTCACCGGCGTCTCCCTTTCATTTGATCCACCGCACCAGTTCGGATTGAAGCGCGAGCATCTCACCGTTGTCGGTCTCATGGTCCATGCCTGTCAGGTGCAGCGTCCCGTGGATGACCGCCTCCCGCAGGTCCTCGGTGTGCTCGGGGCAGATCACTATGTCCCCGAGCTCGCGCGGGCCCGCTGTCAGGCCGTCCTCGTCGACACCAAATGACAGCACGTCGGTCGGCGTGTCCTTGTCGCGGTGCTCACGGTTCAGCTCGCGGATCCGCCCCTCCTCCACGAACTCCACGGCCAGATGTCCGGCGTCGATCCCCGCTGATGCCAGCGCGAGCACACACAGCTCGCGGACCTCCAGCGCGGTCGGGGGCGCCTTCAGCTCTTCAGTTACCTCGTCGGCGTCCCCGCGGACCAGTAGCTCC
>JAFMRN010000112.1 GCA_017354065.1 Solirubrobacterales bacterium | reverse complement strand
CACTCACCGATCACCTACCACCACCTGGCCAAGGGCGGCACCTACGTGTTCTACGTCCACGCCGCCAACAAGAACGGCTGGGGCCAGGCTGAGGCGGTGAAGTTCACGGCCTGAGAGGGCGCCCCTCCGGGAGATGGTCTCAAAGACCGCCTCCCGGGTCAGGAGATCACAGGCAAAGACATGCCGACCGGCTTGGGCTCTTCCGGTTCGGCCATCATCGGCAGGTCGACCGGCGACAGCGAGATCAGTTGCTTCGCGGTCGCGACCAGAGCCTGAGAAGCGGCGTCCTCCGGTGCGGATATCACGGCCGGGAGCCCGCCGTCGGAGTGCTGGCGCAGGGCCATGGTCAGCGGGATCTGGCCGAGCAGGGGGACCTCCAGCTCCTCGGCGAGCATGCGCCCGCCGCCCTCACCGAAGATCGGGTAGGAGTCGCCGTCCGGGGTCGTGAAGCCGGCCATGTTCTCGACGATGCCGGCGACCTCGAGCTCCAGCTTGGCGGCCATCTCCGCGGAGCGCCGCGCGACGCTCTGGGCGACCGCCTGGGGGGTGGTCACGATCACGAACTTGGCCTGGGGCAGCAGCTGGGACAGCGTCATCGAGACGTCGCCCGTGCCCGGCGGCAGGTCGATCAGCAGGTAATCCAGCGCGCCCCACTCGACGTCCTCGAGGAACTGCTGGAGCGCCTTATGCAGCATCGCGCCGCGCCACACGACGGCCTGCTCCTCATTCACGAAGAAGCCGATCGAGACGACCTTGATGCCCTCAGGGCCGACCAGCGGCTCGATCTTGCGGCGCTCGTTGGCGCGGGCGCGCCCGCCGCCGAGCCCGAACATGCGCGGCTGGGAGTAGCCCCAGACGTCGGCGTCCATCACGCCCACCTGCTTGCCGGCGGCGGTCAGGGCCGCGGCGAGGTTGGCGGTCACACTCGACTTGCCGACGCCGCCCTTGCCCGAGCCGACGCAGATGATGTTCTTGACCTCGGCCAGGGCGCCCTCGGGCAGGGACTTGCGGCCGAGCTTGCCGCGCAGGGCCTGCTTCTCATCGCTGGAGAGCACGTCAAAGCTGACGTTGACCCCGACGACCCCGTCCAGCGCGTTGATCGCGTTGTAGACGCTGGTCTGGAAGTGATCGCGGATCGGGCAGCCCGCGGTGGTGAGCGAGACGGTCACGTCGACCACGCCGTTGGCATGAATGTCGAGCTTGCGGACCATCCCAAGCGTGACGATGTCCTGGCGCAGCTCAGGGTCGATGACCGCGCGGAGGGCATCTGTGACCTGGTCGTTTGTGGGCATCAGCCCATCTTAGATGTTCGGAAGTGCCGGCTTTTGGGGCGTGGCCCGCTCGGGGGCCGCCGCGCTGTAGCCTGCCTGCGCATGTCCCTGGAAATCACGCCCGTGCGCGGCCGCGCGGAGCTCAAGGAGTTCGTGCGCCTGCCCGAGCGCCTGCACGCGGGCACCCCGTGGATCATCCAGCTGCGGATTGAGCGCTACGCCTACCTCGACCGGCGTCTCGGCGCGTTCTTCAAGGACGGGGACGCCCAGTACTTCCTGGCACGAAAGCACGGCCGCGTCGTGGGGCGGATCAGCGCGCACATCTCCAACAAGCTCAACCGCTACCAGGGCACGCGCTGGGGCCTGTTCGGGTTCCTCGACTTCGAGGAGGATCAGGCGATCCTGGACGCGCTGCTGGCTGCCGCGCAGGAATGGTTGCAGCAGCGGGGCTGCGATCGCATGGTCGGGCCCTGCAGCTTCGTGCCCGACGACGAGCTTGGGGTGCTGATCCACGGATATGAGCTCGAGCCGATGATCCGCCAGGGCTGGAACCCGCCCTACTACCGCGAGCTGATCGAGGCCGCGGGGCTGGTCAAGGCCGTGGACGTGTTCCACTGGGAGCTAGACATCTCCGACCGCAGCGAGCGGATGAATCCGATGCTGCCCCAGCTGGCCGAGGAGACACGCCAGAAGTACGGCTTCAAGGTCCGGCGGATGACGCGCGCGAGCCTGTGGCGCGACCTGGATGACTTCATTGAGATCTACAACGCCGCGTGGTCGAAGAACTGGTGCTTCGTCCCCTACGAGAAGTCCGACAAGCCCCAGCTGTGGGCCGATTTCAGCCTCGTGTTCGCGTCTGAGTGGTTCATGATCTGTGAGAACCCGGAGGGTGAGACCGTCGGGATGGCGGTCACGATCCCCGACCCGAACCAGTATCAGGAGCGGATGGGAGGCAAGCTGCTGCCCTTCGGCTGGTGGTATCTGGTCAACGCGCGCCGCTACATCGACCGCGCGCGGGTCGGGTTCCTCGGGGTCAAGCCCGAGTACCAGCACACCGGCGCGGGCGCGCTGCTCTACATGGAGCACTACAACACCGCCTACCCCAACTCCAAGATCACCCACGGTGAGGCCGGCTGGGTGCTTGAGACGAACCGCTCGATGAACCGCGGTCTCGAGTACATGGGCGGTCACATCACGAAGGTCTTCCGCGCGTACGAGCGGGTCTGGGAGGAGGGCGCCGAGCCCGCCGGGCCGCCCGCGCGGATCCGGCGCTACCAGCCGCCGGAGTCGGTGCTGTCGGCGCCGATTCAGTAGCCCGGTGCCGGTCTAGCTGCGGTCGCGGGTAGCTCTGAGCAGCTTTCCGACCCTGAGGGAGGGTTTCCTGCTCAGAGTTGGCGTCGGGGCGTGATGTGGCTGCCCCTTAAAGGACCGACGGGGCGCCACTTGCGTGACGCCCCGGCGGTTGAGGGAGGAGAGGGTGCTGCATTCGCTGGCGAGAGTATGAGGCCAGCGAACCTCACCCGCGGCGCGTCTCTCCGTTACGGCCGGCGGGGGAAGCTGTTCAGACGAAGAATACTAACCGATCAGGGAGGGGACTCCGAGTGCGAGCTTGATCACATTTCCACCCAGGACAGTCACCTGAGTGGTCAGGATGCTGGCCTCGGTGTTGACCACGTGAACGCGCTTCTCGAACTCGGTGACGCGCTTGCCAAGGCCCGTGGAGATGGCGTTGGCGCGACGCTCCAGCTCGCTCGTGACGGCGCTCCGGCGCTTGTCAACCTCGGTGGTCACCGCGTTGGTTCGGGTCTCGATGCCCTTACGGACCTGCTGGACCTCCTGCTCCAGGCGGCTGCGGCGCTCTCCGACCGTGCGCTCGACGCTGGCGCGACGCTCGCCGATGTTGTTCTCAACGCTTGAGCGGCGACGCTTCAGCTCGGCCTCCAGCTCCTGGCGGGCGGCCTGGCCGCGCTGCTCATAACGCTGGAGCTCCTGCTCCAGGCCCTCACGCGGGTCAAACCGGCTGGTGACGTCCTTGACGGTCGCACGCACGTTGTCGCGGAGGATCAGGCCGGCGCCGACCGGCACCAGCACGGCGCGCTCGGCGAGTTCAGCGGCCAGCTCGACCGGGTTCTTCGGCTGCGCGGAGCTGCCGTTGGCCGTGGTCTTGGCGTTCGCGTTGGAGGCCTTGGCGCCAGAGCTCTTCGCGGCGCTCACCTTGGCCGTGCTGGCTTTAGCCGTGGTCGCCTTGGCGGCGCCGGACTTGGACGCGGAGGCCCCCTTGGCGGCGGTGCTCTTGGCGGCGGTGGTCTTCTTCGCGGCGGCCGTTGACTTGCTCGTGGATGCCTTGGTGGTGCGCGACTTGGACGCGGAAGCGGCCTTGGACCCGGTCTTGGACGCCCCGGCGGGCTTCTTCGCCGCGCCGGACTTGGAGGCGCCGGACTTGGCGGCTGTGCTCTTGGCCTGCGCCTTGGCCGGCGTGGCCTTGTCAGTAGCCGTCTTGGCTGTGGTTGCCTCGGCCGGCGTGTCCTTGGCGGCGGCGTCTGTGTTCGTCGTTGCCTTTTGGGCAGTCGGCTCTTGGTCAGCCATTAGTCCCAGCTCACTCCTTCTCGAAACGTGTGTTTAGACTACGCTCGTCGTTCCTTGTTTGCCCCTGCAAACGACGGGCACGCAAAGGTAAACCGGCGACTCCTGCGGGTTACATGGCATGGCGTTTGTGTGCGTTGTCACACGACTTACACGGCGCTGTAACACCTTTGCCACACGCTTGTTACAGGGCGGTCACAGCGGGCGGGTGTCACTTACAAAAAACTCACCCGAGAGAGGTTCCTCAACCGGTGCCGGGGTCTCGGTCAACCGGTGCCCGGGTCTCGCTCAACCGGCGGGAGCCGCAGCCCCGACCCGCTCCAGCCACAGCTCCGGGGCCTCAATCTCCTCAAGCGTCGGGAGCTGATCCGGAGACTCAAAGACGCGGTCCAGCGCGCCGGCCTTGGCCACGTGGTCACAGAAGACCTTGCCGCGCTCATACTGGCGCAGCTTCAGCTCAAGCCCGATCAGCCGGGCGACGAGCCGGCCCATCCGGCCCTGGCTCTTGCGCCGCTCATCCAGAGCCGAGCGGAGCTTGTCCAGGGACGGGATCAGGTCGGGAGCGACGGCGTCCATCACGTGCTCGGCGTGGCCCTCAATCACCGCCATGACCGCCTGGACACGGTCTATGACCTCGCGCTCGCCGTCGCTTGCGACCAGGCCGATCAGGTCGCCGCGGCGCAGCGCCCCGGCCATCCGCGCCAGCTCCTCACGCGACGGGAGTGACTCGCGTGAGGGGAGTGAGACGCGTGCAGGCAGCCCGGCCGCCGCGGCGGGACCGCTGCTCGCACGGCCGGCACGGTTGGCGCGCTGCTCGGCTGAGGCCATCAGCTCGCGCACCAGGCCGGCCAGGTAACCCTGGAGCCAGGGCACGCCGCCGAACTGGACCGCGTGGGTGACCTCGTGTAGGGCCACCCAGGTCATGAACTCCTTCTCATCGGCGTCAAAGGTCTGAATCGCCTTACCGAGGTTCTCCAGTACGAACAACAGCCGTGGCGGGTCGCTGTCCTCGGTGGTCAGCACCAGCTCATACTGGCCCATGACCCGCTGGGCCATGTAGCCCATCAGCAGGCCTACCTCGCTTGAGGCGACCCCGCCCATCAGCAGGCCCGCCACCGGCATCATCGGCCCGAGCCCGTTACGGGCATGGCTGAGCACCGGGTCCATCAGGCGCCGCATCGAGGAGAGGTTCGCGTTGATCCATTCGCGCCGGCCGACGCCCTCGGGCGCCGGCAGCGGGCCGGCCGGGGTCAGCCCGGTGTAGGCGGTGACGCGCTGCTCTGACAGGGTCGCCAGCTCAGCCAGGTCGACGTCAGGCAGCGGCGCGCTGCCCGTGCCGGCAACGCGCGCGGCGATCCACTCGGCAACCATCCAGTCGATCATCTGTACCCCTTGTGGCTCATCTGCCTGCGCATCGGATCTCCCGGTTTACCTGGCTCCATCCGGACTGACGCCCAGCGGTTCCAGCTTGCTGAGGGTGGCCTTGGTGCGCGCCGCCACCACTGAGCTGTGGGCGACCAGATCAAGCGGCGCGGCCATCCCTAGTCCACAGAACGTTACGACCCCGCCGCCTTCACGCACTATCAGCTGTCCGGCGGCGGCGTCGACCGCGCGGCAGGCACGCAACGAGACCAGCCCGTCCAGACGGCCGGCGGCGACCTGGCAGAGTGAGGCGGCGATGGTCCCCATCGCCCGCAGCCGGTAGGCGACCTCGGTCAGGCCCTGGAGTGAGTGCGCGACCCAGCGCGGATCGGCGGACTCGATCCCCAGCACCTCAAGGCGGCCGTCGCCGCCGCGGCGCTCGGTCAGACCGGCGTCCAGCTGCGCCCCGTTGACCCAGGCGCCCTGGCCGCTCGCGGCCCACCACTCCTCACCGGGGCCGAAGTCATACACGTAGCCGAAGCTCACGTCGGCCATGGTGTTCCCGTCCGCAACGGCCACCGACAGCGCGTGGTGGGGCAGACCGCGCTTGGCGTTCAGCGAGCCGTCGATCGGATCGATCACCACCCGCAAAGACCCACCCGCGCCGAAGCGCACGATCCCGCGCTCCTCAGACACGGCGTCAAAGGAGAACCCGCGCGCGGCGAGCGCGTCCAGCTGCCTGAAGATGATGTCCTCGGCGCGCTCATCGATAACCAGCGTGCGATCCCCGCCCTCTCCGCGGGTGCCGGTCTCCACGGCGCGGTCAGCGATCGTTCCGCTGGAAGCCAGCAACGTGCGGATTTCCTTGGCCGAGGTCCTGCAGAGTTCGAGCCAATCAGTGGCGGTGGGGGTGGCCATCAACCTATGCTGTCAGGAAGTGCGCAGCACCGCCGCCGCAGAGGGTTTGAGCCCGCCAGACCTGATCAGCCATGCGGGCTCCCCGCTGCTGATAGAGGGAGCGGCCGGCACCGGGAAGACCACATTGCTGAAGGAGCGCTTCCGCTGGCTGATCGCCCAGGGAACCCCGCCGGAGCGGATCGTCTTCCTGACCCCGAGCAACGCGCGCGCCGACGCCGTCCGCGCGCGGCTGGAGCAGTCCCTGGGAGCCGGCTATGGCGAGCTGACGATCGTCGCGCCGACCGAGCTGGCCTGTGGCGTGCTGGCGCGCGCTCCCGGCCGGGGCCACATCCCCGACGCGATCCTCTCAGCCGGTGAGCGCCTGGCGATGCTGGCTGAGGCGATTGAGGAGCTGCCGCTGACCCAGCACGACTTCGGCGGCAACGCCAACGCGCTGCTGGCGGGCTTGATCCTGCGGATCGACGCGCTCAAGCAACAGCTGATCTCACCCGAGGACCACGCGAGTTGGGCGCAAGCGCTGGACGACGACGCGGCCCTCCGTGACGCCGTACAACATGGCCGGCTGCCCGTTGACGGTGCCCGCGAGCGCGAGTTCGCGGAGATCTACGCGGCCCATGAGCGGCTGTTGAAGGCCGCCGGCGCGATAGACCACGGCGACCTGCTGCGTCACGCGATCCGCGCCGCGGGCGAGCCCCGCCGCGAACCCTTCCAGCATGTCCTGATCGACGACGCCCAGGAGCTGAGCCTGGCGGCCGCGCGGCTCGCGACGACCCTCGCCAACGGCCAGCTGACGGTTGCCGGCGATCCCCAGGCCGGCGCCAACGCGTTCCGGGGCGCGGGCGCTGCCCGCCTGAGGTCGTTTGAGACGCCGGACACCCGTCGCGCGGTGCTGACCAGCATCTACCGGATGCCGCGCCAGCGCTTCTGGCGCGCCGAGAGCGAACGTGCCCAGGGGCAGGCGGTCGCCGCTGAGATCGAGCGCCTGATCCGGCGCGAGCAGACCGATCCGGGGCGGATCGCCGTGCTGGTGCCCGACACCACGCGGGACGGGCGCGCGCTGGCCGCGGCGCTTGAGGAGCGCGCGGTGCCTCACCGGGTGATCGGGGACGCGGCCTTCTTCCAGCGCGCCGAGATCCGCGACCTGCTGGCCTGGCTGCGGCTGTTGGCCGACCCGGCGGACGCGTCGGCGGCGGTGCGGGTGCTGGCGCGGCCACCGATCGAACTGCGTTCGGTTGACATGGCCCGCTGCACCCAGATCGCGCGCCGGCGCAAGCTGGACATGGTCGCGGCCCTGGCGGCGGCCACCGAGTCCCCGCAGGTGCCACCGGAGGCGCGCGAGCGGATCCGTACGTTCCTGAAGCTCTACCGGGCCAGTGCCACGCCGCTTGACAGCACCCGCCCCGACCTCTACGTATACCGCCTGATCGAGCGGCTCGGGTTGCGCCGCCGGCACCTGTTCAGCGCGCACGCCGAGGTGGT
>JAFMRN010000319.1 GCA_017354065.1 Solirubrobacterales bacterium | reverse complement strand
GGATCGCCCTGGCCGATCTCGAGGCTGATGACTGGGTCCAGACCTCGGCCGAGTCGCCGTGTGCGCGCCACGTGGTGCGCTCCTGTAGGGCCGCCGGCTTTGAGCCGAACGTGACCTTCGAATCAGACGACTACGAGACGATCCAGGGGCTCGTGGCCGCCGGCGTCGGCGTCGCGCTGATCCCGCACCTAGCGCTGAGCCAAGTCCGTCACGGGCTCGTGGTCCGCGGGCTGGAGCCGGCCAACCCCGTGCGCACCGTTGTCGCCGCGACGCCTGAAGGCGGCGCGGTGGCCCCCTCCGCCGGCGCGATGCTGGACATTCTCCGCGGTATCGCCCCTGATTATGCGGACGTTCGGGGGTGGGCTACGGTATCGGTGTGAATCAGATCCATCCGGCCAACCCGGCCGCAAGCCGGATCGACCAGGCACGCAGGACCTCCTTCGGTGCCGTTGCGGAGCAGTACCACGCCTCGCGTCCGTCCTATCCACCGGAGATGGTGGATGACGTGATCATCTACGCGGGCGCGAAGCCTGGAACCCGTGCGGTTGAGGTCGGCGCCGGCACCGGCATCGCCACCAAGCTGTTTGCGGATCGCGGTCTGGAGATCGACGCGATTGAGCCGAGCGCGGAGATGGCCAACGTCGCCGCCAAGCAGGCCACGACCAACAAGGTGCACTTCCGCAGCGAGAGCTTTGAGGATGCGGACCTGAAGCCCGACGCGTACAAGCTCGTCTACAGCGCCCAGGCCTGGCACTGGGTCGAGCCGCTGACCGCTGAGAAGCAGGCCGCGCGGGCCCTACGTTCAGGGGGCGCGCTGGCGTGCTTCTGGAACCGCGTGGACTGGGACCGCTGCGCATTGCGCGATGAGCTGGACGCCGCCTATGAGGAGTCCGGCTGGCGCCCGGAGGGGCCGATGGGCCCGCGCTCAAAACTGCAGGACTTCAGCGGCCCCTGGACCGAGCGGATCGCTGCGACGGCCGGTCTGAGCTCCCCCGAGAGCCGCGAGTACCGCTGGAGCCAGACCTACAGCACCGCCCAGTACATCGCGCTGCTGGGCACCCACTCCGATCACATCCTGCTGGATGAGGCGCTGCGGATCAGGCTGTTCGGCGCGATCGCCGGGGTGATCGACGACGCCGGCGGCAAGCTCGATCTGACCTACTCCACGCGGCTCTGCCTGGCGCGAGCTAGCTAAGGACCGCAGCCAGGTTGTCCAACACCTGGCTGTAGATCTTCCGCATCCCCAGTGGTGCGAACAGGCCCTCCATTAGCCCGCCGAACCCGCTGGCCCCGTCCCAGGTGGCGGCCAGGGTGACCGTCGAGCCCTGGCCTGAGGGTTTCACTTCCCAGGTGTTGACGAACGAGGACAGCTCGTCGCGTTCGGTGATGACGCCGTCGGCCTCAGAGGGCAGGAGGCGGAAGTCACGCTCGCGGCGTCCGGCGCTCCAGTGGAAGGCCAGGACGCCCTCCTCGGCGACCGAGAACTGCGTGTAGTTGCCGGTCAGGATCCGCGGCCGTTGCTCTCCGTTGCGGAGGAACGCCAGGACTTCTGCGGGTGGCGCGGACACGTTGGTGGTGGCGGCTGCTCTGACTTGACCCATGGCCCCGCAAGCTACCGTTTCTCAGGATGCGCGTAGCGGTGCTTGACGATTACCAGCACAAGGCAGCCCAACTCGCTGACTGGGATTCGCTGTCCGCCGAGATCGACTTCTTCCACGCGCCGATCTCCGACTTGGTGATGACGCTCGCGGCCTACGACGTGCTGGTCCTGATGCGTGAGCGGACGAAGTTCAGCGCTGAGACGCTGGCGGCGCTCCCGAACCTCAAGCTGGTGGTCACCACCGGGATGCGCAACGCCTCCCTGGACGTCGGCCACCTGCACGATCGTGGGGTGCCCGTCTCAGGGACGGGCATCCCCAATTACGGCGCTGGACAGGGAGTGGCATCGACGGTTGAGATCGCCTGGGGGCTGATCTTCGCGACGCGCAAGCGCGTGGTCGCTGAAGATCGCTTGCTGCGCCAGGGCGTCTGGCAGGCGGAGATGCCGGTGAACCTTGCGCACTCCACGCTCGGGCTGGTCGGCCTGGGCCGCCTGGGCAGCCAGATGGTCGCGCCGGCCAAGGCCTTCGGCATGGAGGTGCTGGCCTGGTCCCAGAACCTGGGAGCCGAGCGTGCGGGCGAGCTCGGCGCGCAACGCGTCGGTTTTGGGGAGCTGCTGGCCTACTCTGATGTCGTCTCGATCCATCTGGTGCTGTCAGAACGCACACGCGGGTTGTTCGGCGCCGCGCAGCTGGAGGCGATGAAGCCGGGCGCGAGCCTGATCAACACGAGCCGTGGGCCGATCGTGGAGGAGGCGGCGCTGCTCGATGCACTGCGGCGCGGGCGGATCAGCGCCGGGCTGGATGTCTTCGACCAGGAGCCGTTGCCGCCGGGGCATTCGCTGACCGCGCTGGACAACGCGGTGCTGACCCCGCACCTGGGTTACGTGTCTGAGGAGGCGCTGGCCGGCATGTACGCCGAGGCCGTTGAGGACATCGCCGCATTTCAGGCGGGCACTCCGATCCGCCTGGTGTCCTGAACCACGCTATCCTCGGCCGAGCGCCCGGGGAGCGTGCGCAAGCACGCCCTTAATCAGGCACCCCTTTTACTGACCAAGGACTCAGACAGACATGGCCCGTGGAGATGTGCGGATCGCCGCAACCCTCGCCTGCGAGGACTGCAAGCGCCGCAACTACCAGACCAACAAAAGCAAGCGCAACAACCCTGAGCGGTTGCAGATGCGTAAGTACTGTCGCTGGTGCAAGAAGCACACGGCACACCGCGAGACCCGCTAACAGCCGGTGGCGCGTAAGAGCAAACGGGCTTCTGAGGCACAAGC
>JAFMRN010000318.1 GCA_017354065.1 Solirubrobacterales bacterium | reverse complement strand
GGCAGCGTCGAGGAACGCGAGCCCCAGGACGCCGATGCCGACGCGGACTCCGGGCTGGAAGGCGCGATCAGGCCCGAGCGCTTCGCGCGCCTGGTGACGCTGGCGAGCATCCTGATCGACGCCGGCCGCTCAGGCCAGGAGCTGCGCGCCCAAGAGCTGCGCGAGCGCCTGGGCGTGACCGACCAGGAACTGCGCGCCGATATCCAGGTGCTGAACGTCGTCAACTTCGGCGCCGGCACCTACGTTTTGTACGCGGAGATCCTCGAGGACGGCACCGTCGAGGTCGATCCCGAGCCTTACGGCGACGCCTTCTCCCGGCCGGCGCGCCTGCTGCCAGTGGAGGCCAAGGCGCTGGTGGCGGCGATCGACCTGGTCGGCGAGCACATCCCCGACGGATCGCTGGCCTCGGTCCGCCAGAAGGTTGTCCGCGCGCTCGGTGACGACCCGGCCCATGAGGGCCTGCACATCGCGCGGTTTGGGGCCGACGACCCGGAGATCGCCGCCGTGGTGTCCCGCGCGATCGCCAGCCGGCGGCTGCTGTCCTTCGAGTACTACAAGGTCAATGAGGACGAGTTCTCCCACCGTCAGGTCGAGCCCTACCAGCTGGTCAACGGGCGCGAGGGCTGGTATGTGGCCGCCTTCGACCCCGCGCGCGATGACGTGCGCCACTTCCGCCTGGACCGGATCAAGGACGCCGAGGTCACCGAGCAGAGCTTTGAGCCGCGGCCTGAGGTCAAGGCCTCGGCCGACATCGACGGCTGGCTGCGCACCGGCGAGGTGACTACCGCCGCCCGCGCGCGCCTGTGGATCTCACCTGAACGCGCCCGCTGGGCGCGCGAGGACCGCACGGTCGTGGGCACGCTGCCTGACGGCGCCGTGGTCGTGGACCTGGGCTACGCGGGGCTCGACTGGCTCGTGCGTGAGGTGCTGAAGGAAGCCGGCGACGCCGTGGTGCTCGAACCGGCAGAGGCGCGCGAGGCTGTCCGTGTCGCCGCCCAGGAGCTGGAGAACACAGCCGCCCCCGCCTGAGTTACTGTCCGTGCCATGTCAGGGGCACGGCGTATGGCAGGGATCGCGGCAGTCTGTGTCTTCATCGCTGGCTGCGGAGGAGATGCCGGTACTCCCCGCCAGACGGCAACCAAGTACCTCCAGTCAATCCAGAGCGGAAATGCCGTCCAGTACTGCCAGTTGCTGGCCCCGAACCTGCAGACACGGCTTACGCGCGCGGGAAAGAACGACTGTCTCGCGGCAGCGAAATACGCCTTTCAGCAAGTCGCACCGGCCGACCGCTCTCCTTTCACTGGCTTTCACGTAACGGGAGCGTCGATCAGCGGAACGCGCGCCGCCGTCACCCTGTCGACCAGCAAGTCAGGCGTCCCGCTGACAGAGCACATGAGTGAGGTTCGGGAAGGAAACAGCTGGAAGGTGTCGTCTCCGCCCGGACACATCACCTCCGGCGGCGAGCTCGTCATCCGCGTGCCGTCCGGGTCGATGACGCCGACTCTGAAGGTCAACCAGAATGTGCTGATGAGCCGACACGCGGCAAACCCCGAGCTTGGGGACATCGTCGTGTTCCACCCGCCCCAGGGCGCCGATGCCCAAAAGTGCGCCGCGCCCACGGCACACGGCCAGGCATGTGACCGCTCAGCACCAGAAGACCGAACACAGGAGTGGATCAAGCGCGTGGTCGGACTGCCGGGTGACCACCTGCAGATCCGCAACGGCAACGTATGGCGCAACGGAACCGCAGAGCACGAGCCCTACGCACAGCCATGCCCCGGGGGCTCGACCCAGGGCTGCGACTTTCCGAAGACGATCGTTGTCCCGGCAGGCCAGTACTACGTCTTAGGTGACAACCGTCCAGATTCCGATGACAGCCGCTACTGGGGCCCGATCCCCAAGGCCTGGCTGATCGGCAAGGTCACGCGCACCCTGTGACGAGTGAGGGGCCCGCCTCCGCGGGCCATGTGGCCGCTCCGGCACTCTCAGTGCGGCGTCGCCAGGTCAGCCTTCAGCTGTGAGAGGCCCGTCTCCTGCTCAAAGCGCGGTAGCAGATACGGGTTTGCGCGGGTCGCGTAGGCGTGGCCCTCTGTGGTGGCGTTCGTATAACCGGCGGCCTTGACCGCGGCGATCACCCGGGCGTTGTACTTGGAGGACGGGTAACAGAAGCTGTTGGACGGGACGTGCAGCTGGGTCTGCAGGAACTTGCGTGAGCTTGCCACCTCGGTGTGCAGCTCGGCGGGTGTGTCATAGCGCAGGTCCGAGTGCACGCCGGAGTGTGAGTCGACCTCCCAGCCGAGCTTCAGCACCGACCCGAGCTCGGCGTTTGACAGGTGGCCCTGGGTGATCTCATTCAGCACGCCCGGCCAGCCGTACTTCGCGAGCACCTTCGGCGCCTCGGTGATCTGTGGCAGGTAGCCGTTGTCGAAGGTGATCACAATCGGTTTGGCCGGCAGCTTGCCGTGATGGAACCAGGCCTTCATCACCTCGTCCAGGGTCACGGCCTGATAGCCGGCAGAGTGCAGCCAGGCCATCTCCGCCTCAAACTTCGGGTAGGGCATGTACAGGCCGCTGTAGGGCTCTGACGCCGGCGCGTTACCCAGGTCGTGGTAGACGAGGATCGGCACCGGGCCGGTGTGGCGTCGCCAGCCCGGCTGTGGTGTCGCGTTGCGCACGTACCCGGGGTGCGCGGGTTTGGCGTGATGGTGGATGCGACGGGGATGGACCGGCGCCTTGGCTGTCGACCCGCACCCCGCGAGCGCCAGCGCCAGCCCGAGCGCTGCGAGCTTCCGCATGACGCGGACGTTACACGCGCCCGGGGTCATGGGAGTTTTGCCCCCTATAGGGCCCATAACTCGCCTCGGCCCCTGCCGGGGGGGGGG
>JAFMRN010000111.1:4806-7633 GCA_017354065.1 Solirubrobacterales bacterium | reverse complement strand
CAGGCGGCGCACGGGGAGCTGTTTGCGAACTGGGACTTCATCGGCGCGCTGCAGAGCCGGAAGGTCAAGGACCTGCTGGGGCGCGTCCGCTACATCCACTCGCTTGCCAGCGAGTCGGCGCTGCGCCAGCTCGAGTCGCGTGACGCGGCCGGGACTGGCGTGTTCCTGGAGGTCAACGTTGCCGGCGATCCCGATAAGAGCGGGGTGGCGCCCGAGCAGATCGGGGACTACCTGGCGCGCTATCCGCTGGTCGGCTTGATGACGATGCCGCCCCAGGCGGAGCGGCCCGAGGACAACCGCCGGCACTTCGCGGCGCTCGCGGAGCTGGCCGCGGAGCACGGCCTGGCGCAGCTCAGCATGGGGACATCCCAGGACTACCTGGTCGCCGTGGAGGAGGGGGCGACGATAATCAGACTGGGAAGCAGTCTGGTTCGAGCGCAATAATCATTGCGCAGGGAAAAGCGGGCAAACCGCGAACCCCAAACTCGACATGGCATTGCGCGACAGATGGCACCAAACGCTCGTCTACTTCGGCCTCGCAGACGATGAGGCGTATGAGGATGACTTCGAGCCCTATGCGGAGCCCGAGCCGCGGACCCAGGATCACTATCGCGAGCGGTCGGACTCCTACCGCGAGCGCGATTCCTACCGGGAACGGGACTCCTACCGTGACCGCGAGCCCCGGGAGGCGCCGGTGCGGCGCCTGCCCCAATCCCGGCGGCGTCGCGATGAATACGACGACATCTTCTCCGAGGATGACGGCGGCTACTCAAGGCAGCCCCAGTTGAGGGTCGCGGACGACCGCGGTCGCCGCTCGGGCGGCGGCGGTGGCGAGCGCTTCCACTTCGTGGCGCCGCGCAGCTTCAACGACGCACAGGACGTCGGGGACAAGTTCAAGAACTCGATCCCGGTGATCATCAACCTGCAGAACGCCGATCACGACCTGTCAAAGCGGTTGATCGACTTCGTCTCCGGCCTGACCTACGCGCTGGACGGCGGCATGCAGCGGATCGCGGACAAGGTGTTCCTGTTGACGCCCGAGAACGTGCAGCTGTCCGCTGAAGAGCGCGCCAGCCTGGCACACAACGACTTCTTCAACCAGAGCTAGCGCCGCGGCGGACCCCCGGGTTCGCCCCGAGGTACTGTGCATGTCATGCAAATTGGCCTGATTGGCGCAGGAAACATGGCCGGCGCGCTGGCCCGTGGCTGGGGCCGGCCGGTGCTGGCCTCCGACGGGGGCTCAGGGCGCGCGCGCCGGCTGGTCGAGCAGCTCGGCGGCGAGGCGCTGTCAAACGCCGAGGTAGCTGAGCGCGCCGACATCCTAATCCTCGCCCACAAGCCCTACCAGCTTGAGGCGGTCGCCGAGCAGGCACGCGGCCACGCGAAGACGGTCGTGTCGGTGCTGGGCGGCACCAGCACCGAGACACTGCAGGCCGCATACCCCGGTGCCGAGGTGTTCGTGATGATCCCGAACACGCCGGTAGAGGTCCGCCGGGGGGTCACGGTGCACGTCGAGGGTCCCCACAGCGGTGCGCGCAATGAGGTGCTCGGGCTGTTCCGTGAGCTCGGGGTGGTCGTCTCGGTACCCGAGCACCTGGCCGGTGCTGCCACCGCCCTGAGCGGCTGCGCGCCGGCGTTCCTGGCGCTCGTGGCCGAGGCGGAGATCGACGCCGGCATCCGCCACGGGCTCAAGCCCTGGGACGCGGAGAACCTTGTGATTGAGACGCTTGCCGGCACCGCGGAGCTGCTGTTGTTGCGCGACCGGGACACGCTCGCACTACGGCGTGAGGTGACGAGCCCGGGCGGGTCGACCGCGCGCGGGCTCGCGGCGCTGGAGCAGGGCGGGGTGCGTGACGCCTTCGCCAAGGCCGTAGACGCAGTGGCCAACAAATGATCGTCGCCGCCAACGTAACGGGCCAGATCGGCAGCTACCTCCAGGACCTGATCCTGGTCTACATCATCATGATCATGGCCCACATCGTCTTGCAGATGCTGTTCGGGGCCGGGGTGCGGCCGCCGTATGCACGCTGGTCCGAAGCGATCATCAACTTCCTGCGTGACGTCTCAGAGCCGCTGTTGCGCGTGTTCCGCAAGGTGCTGCCGGCGCTGGGGCCGCTGGACCTGAGCCCGATGCTGGCGCTGGTGCTGCTATGGATTCTGCGCGACGTAGTCGGGCGCCTGTTGCATGGCTAGACGGGCCGCGGCGCTGCGCGCCGGTGCGGCGATCGCGTTCGTGATCGCGCTGGATCAGGTCAGCAAGCACACGATCGGGACGTCGATCGGGCCGCTTGAGACCAAGCACGTGATCGGCTCGGTGCTGGAGTTCGTGAACGTCCGCAACACCGGGGTCGCCTTCGGCGTGCTGTCCGGCGGCGGGATCACCGTGTACATCGCCACCGGACTGGCGCTCGCCTGCCTGGTCGCATACCTGTATGCGCGCCCGAACCGGCCGTGGCTGTGGATCCCGACCGGCATGCTGGTCGGCGGCGCGATCGGCAACCTGATCGACCGGATCGCCCAGGGCGACGTGATCGACTTCATCAAACTGCCGCACTGGCCGGCGTTCAACGTCGCCGACATGGGGATCACCTTCGGCGTGATCATCCTCGTGCTGTTGGTCGAGTTCGGTGCCTCCGATTAGGGTCCCTGAGGAAGCTGCCGGCGAGCGCCTTGACGCGTTCCTGGCCGAGCACCTCGGCTCGCGCTCGGCGGCCGCGCGGGCGATCGCCGACGGCCGGGTGACGGTCGGCGGCGCGGTCGTGCAGAAGCGCTACCTCCTCGCCGCTGGCGACGAGGTGGAGATCGAAGTGCCGGCAGCGCCGGCCGG
>JAFMRN010000111.1:0-4796 GCA_017354065.1 Solirubrobacterales bacterium | reverse complement strand
AAAGTCAGGAGCGCCGCCTACAGCGTGGTGTATGAGGATCAGCACGTGCTGGTCGTGAACAAGCCGGCCGGGGTCGTCGTCCACCCGGGCAAAGGCAACTGGGAGGGCACGCTCGCCCAGGCGCTTGACGGCGCGGGCGGGGAGCAGGACCGCCCGGGCATCGTGCACCGCCTGGACAAGGACACCTCCGGGCTGCTGGTGGTCGCCCGCAGCGAGGAGGCACACCGGCGTTTGAAGGAGCAGATCTCCGCGCGGGAGGTCCGGCGCGAGTACCTGACGCTGGTCGACGGCGTGCCGGAGTCGCGCACCGGCACGATCGACGCGCCGATCGGCCGCGACCGCCATGCGCGCACCCAGATCTCGCTCGACACCGACGCGCCCCGCGAGGCCCGGACGCACTTCGAGGTGGTTGAGGTCCTGGCGCGTGACACGCTGTTGAACGTCACGCTGGAGACCGGCCGCACCCATCAGATCCGCGTGCACTTCCAGGCGATCGGCCATCCGGTGGTCGGCGATCAGACCTACGGCGGCCCGCTCCGCTACGGCCTGGAGCGCCAGTTCCTGCACGCCGCGCGGCTCGCCTTCAGCCATCCGATCACCGGTGAGGCCGTGGACGTCAGCGCCGAGCTACCAGAAGACCTGGCTGCGGCGGCTAAACTGGCGCGGCGTTAATCAAACACCCGTCCCATACGTGACCGTGGCCCTGCTCCTTGATCGGAGTCCGCGGCATAGGCGGGGAAGACCAGGAGGGTGCCGGAGCCGCCACGTGGCGGCGAAGGCGGGCCCCTCCACCGAATAAGGGAGACACCATGGCTCAAGTAGGAATCAAGGAGCTGCTGGAGGCCGGCGTCCATTTCGGCCACCAGACGCGCCGCTGGAACCCCAAGATGCGTCGCTTCATTTTCGGTGAGCGCGACGGCATCTACGTAATCGACCTGGAGCAGACCGAGCAGCTGCTCGACAACGCGCGGAACTTCGCGGCCGACATCGCCCGGCGCGGCGGCACGGTGCTGTTCGTCGGGACCAAGAAGCAGGCCCGTGACGCGATCAAGACGACCGCCGAAGCGGCTGAGATGCCGTACGTGAACCACCGCTGGCTCGGGGGTCTGTTGACGAACTTCCAGACGATCGCGGGGCGTACCAAGCGCCTGCACGACCTCGAGCACTTCGAGGCCGAGGGGCAGCTGGAGCTGTTGCCGACGCGGGAGCGGCTCGCGGCCAAGGCCGACCTTGAGAAGCTGCGCGCCAACCTCGGGGGCGTCAAGAACATGCAGCGCCCACCGGACGCCGTGTTCGTGATCGACCTGAAGACCGAGGCGATCGCGGTCAAGGAGGCCCAGCGCCTGCGGATCCCGATCATCGGCCTGGTCGACACCAACTGCGATCCCGAGGGGATCGACTACGTGATCCCCGGCAACGACGACGCGATCC
This sequence comes from Solirubrobacterales bacterium, assembly GCA_017354065.1. Taxonomy (GTDB): domain Bacteria; phylum Actinomycetota; class Thermoleophilia; order Solirubrobacterales; family Solirubrobacteraceae; genus Palsa-465. Next base: position 3,365 of record JAFMRN010000111.1, on the reverse strand, counting down.
GCTCCTGCAAGGCGATCGCGGCCGCGATCGGTGACGTGGTCGCCCAGGGTCACGGCGTGTTCAAGGCCGAGGAGGAGAAGGCGCGGATCGAGCGCGAGCGCAAGGAGGCCGAGGAGCGTGCCCGCCGTGAGGCTGAGGAGCGCGCCCGCCGCGAGGCCGAGGAGAAGGCGCGGGCAGAGGCCGAGGAGAAGGCGCGGGCAGAGGCTGAGGCAAAGGCCGCCGCGGAAGCTGCCGCCAAGGCCGAGGCCGAAGCAGAGGCCGCGCGCAAGGCCGCTGAGCCGATCCCGCCGATCACCGCGATCGATGACGACGTCCCGCCGATCACCGAGGTCGAGGACCTGCCGCCGATCACAGAGGTCGAGACCCCTGCTCCGGAGGCTTCGGCGCCCGCCGCGGAGGCCCCGCAGGAGCCCGCCGCTGCGAGCGAGCCGACGCCGGGCGGCGCCGATGGGCAGACTGCGACCCCAGACACCCCCACCGACACCCCTGAGGAGAACTGATGCCGGAGATTTCCGCCACCGAGGTGAAGGCCCTGCGCGACCGGACCGGTGCGGCGCTGATGGCATGCAAGAAGGCCCTGGCCGAGGCCAACGGCGACGTCGACGCCGCCACGGAGAAGCTGCGCGCCCGCGGTGAGGCCCAGGCCGCCAAGCGGGCCGGGAACGCCGCGACGGAGGGGACCACCCAGTCCTACATCCACTCCAACGGCAAGGTCGGTGTGCTGATCGAGGTCAACTGCGAGACGGACTTCGTCGCGCGCAACGAGAACTTCCTGACCTTTGCGCGGGACGTCGCGATGCACATCGCCGCGACCGCACCGGTGGCGGTCTCCGATGAGGACGTACCGGAAGCCGATCTCGAGTCAGAGCGGCGGATCGCGACCGAGCAGGCCGCCGACAAGCCCGAGAACGTGCGCGAGCGGATCGTCGAGGGCAAGGTCAACAAGTACCTCGACGAGGTCGTGCTGCTGCGCCAAAAGCACGTTAACGGCGACAAGTACGAGGACAAGACGATTGAGGAGATCCGCGCCAAGCTCGCTTCGGACACCGGCGAGAACGTGGTTATCCGCCGCTTCGCCCGCTTTCAGGTCGGCGCCTGAGCGCCCGCCTGGCGTTTAGCATCCCCAGCCGGTGAGCGCTGTGGAGGACAAACCCGTCTACCAGCGGGTACTACTGAAGCTCTCCGGGGAGGCGCTGATGGGCGAGATGGCCTACGGCACCGACCCGGAGCGGGTGCGCGCGATAGCCGAAGAGGTCGGCGCGGTCGCACAGCGCGGCGTGCAGGTCTCGATCGTCGTGGGCGGCGGCAACATCTACCGCGGCCTGTCCGCCGCGGCTGAGGGCATGGACCGGGCGACCGGCGACTACATGGGCATGCTCGCCACCGTGCTGAACGCGATGACGTTGCAGGACGCGCTGGAGAAGACCGATGTCGCGACCCGCGTGCAGCTGGCGATCCCGATCTCCGAGGTCGCCGAGCCCTACATCCGCCGTCGCGCGATCAGGCACCTGGAAAAGGGCCGGGTCGTGATCTTCGGGGCCGGCACCGGCAACCCGTTCTTCACCACGGACACGGCTGCCGCGCTGCGCGCCAACGAGATCCACGCGGACGTGGTGCTGATGGCCAAACACGGGATTGAGGGCGTCTACAGCGCCGACCCGCGCAAGGACCCGAACGCCGAGTTCATCCCCGAGATCAGCCATCGTGAGGCGCTGACCCAAGGGCTGGCCGTGATGGACTCGACCGCGTTCGCCCTGTGCATGGACAACAACCTGCCGATCGTCGTGTTCAACATGGCGGGCGGTGACAACATCAACCGGATCGTGTCCGGTGAGCGAGTGGGAACCTTGGTGAGAACATGAGCAAGCGCTGGAAGGAAGCAACGGATGGCCGATGATCTGGTCTCAGACCTACTTAGCGACGCTGGTCAGCGGATGGAGAAGTCCGTGGAGGCGACCCGCCACGAGTTCGCGACCGTGCGCGCGGGCCGCGCGACCCCATCGCTGCTCGACCGCGTATCAGTCGAGTACTACGGGACCTACACGCCGCTGAAGCAACTGGCGACGATCAGCGCGCCGGAGCCGAAGCTGCTGTCGATCCAGCCCTTTGACAAGGGCTCGATGAAGTCGATTGAGAAGGCGATCATGGACTCCGATCTGGGTCTGACCCCGTCAAATGACGGCGGCGTGATCCGTCTGACGCTGCCCGAGCTGACCGAGGAGCGCCGCCGGGAGATGGTCAAGGTCGCGCGCAAGATCGCCGAGGACGGCCGCGTGAAGGTCCGCAACATCCGCCGCGACATCATGCAGGACCTGCGCGAGCTGAAGGACGACGGCGAACTCGGCTCCGATGACGAGCACCGCGCGGAGGCCGACCTGCAGAAGGTCACCGACACCCACGTGCACGAAGTCGACGAGGCTTTGGCGGCGAAGGAAGCCGAGATCCTCGAGGTCTAGATGGCGGCCGGGTCAAAGCTCAGCTAAGAGATGGCGCCAGACACCTCTCAGGTGTCCGCGCCGCCGTACGTCGCGATCATCACGGACGGGAACGGGCGCTGGGCCAAGGCTCGCGGGCTGCCCGCTGTGCGCGGCCATGAGGCCGGCGCGGACGCGGTCAAGGAACGCCTGCGCGACGCCGCGCACTTCGGGATCAAGGAGCTGACCGTGTACTCGTTCTCGACGGAGAACTGGACCCGCTCCAAGACCGAGGTTAACGGTCTGATGCGGATGTTCGCACGGCGGCTGCGGACTGAAACCCCGGAGCTGAAGGAACAGGGCGTGCGGATGCGGTTCATCGGCCGCCGCGCAGAGCCGGTGTCTGAGCGGCTGATCGAGATGATGGAGTGGGCGGAGGCGGAGACCGCCGCGAACGACCGCATAACTTTGTTCGTGTCTTTCAACTACGGCGGTCGGGCTGAGATCATCGACGCGGCGCGGTCCTTCACCGGGACCACGGAGGAGGAGTTCCGCGCCCACCTCTACGCGCCCGACATGCACGACCCCGACCTGATCATCCGTACCAGCGGCGAAGCCCGCCTGTCGAACTTCCTGATGTGGCAGTCGGCCTATTCGGAGTTCGTGTTCCGGGACGAGCTGTGGCCGGACTTCAGCCGGGAGGCGTTCGCGGACAGCCTGGCCGAGTACGGGCGCCGTAAACGCCGTTTCGGGGGGCGCTGAGATGCCCCAGGGGAACCGGCGGCCTTATGACGCGGAACGGGACGACGAGCCGGCGGGTCGGCGGGGTGCTGAGCGGTCTGATCGGGAGCGGTCCGAGCGTCCTCCGCGGTCCGAACGTGGCGAGCGCCGGGCGCGGCCGGAACGCGGGGAGCGTGAGGCGCGGCCTGAACGCGCGGAGCGTCCGGAACG
>JAFMRN010000317.1 GCA_017354065.1 Solirubrobacterales bacterium | reverse complement strand
GGCCCCAACTCATCAGGTCGCCCGAGGTCATGGTCGTGTTCAAGATGCCCGCGGCGCCGAACATGAAGCTGAGCGAGCCCGAGCAGTCATAGCCGGTGTCGACGTACTTGCCGTGGCCGCCTCCCCAGACGTAGGGGAGGTGGGCTATCTCGTTACCGGCCTGAATCGCCGCGACAACCTGTGGCGGCGCATTGGCCGGCGGAATCGCGAGACCCTGCTTGGTCAGCGTCGCGCGGTCAGGGTTCGGGTTGATCCCGCTGGCGGACAGTTCCTTCTCAATGTCCGCGTTGGAGTCCGGCTTGGCCAGCTTCTGTCCCGGTGACGGGGTCACGCTGACCCAGCCCGGCCCCTTGTGCGGTCCCGAGCCAGAGCTGCCGTTGCCGGTACCGCCGGCGTTGCCGGAGCCATCCGCAGCCGGCGTGTAGCCGCCACCATCGCTGCCGCCTGAGCCGCCGCCGGGGCCGCTGTCAGCGCTTCCACCCGAGCCGGACCCGCCAGGGGACCCGCCTGCCACGGGGTCCACCACCTGGGGTTTGCCGTGCAGGGCGATCACGCCGGTGACGGACGCGTTCTTGGACTTCGGCTTGGCCTGTGGAGCTTGCGGCGCTTGGGCGTTGACGGTGGTTGTGGTGGTCGAGGCACAGCCCGCCAGCAGCGCGATGGCCAGCGCAGCGATCAGCGCCGGCGCGATCCCTTTCCGAAACACGCCGCGAAGTATTACGCGCCTATATAAGAAATCGCGCCACTTGAGCCCGCTGGGTGTTTTATCCCGCGCCCCCAACACTCGCGGATTTATAACCCCATGTGGGGTTATAAATGGGGGTAGAAAACTGCGAGCCTCGTCCACGGGGGTAGAAAAACCCGGGAGCCGGGGACGCGGGCGGGAGGCGGTCAATCAGGTGCGCGCGCTGGCGGCCGGATCGGGCCCTTCCAGGCGCGTCATCGTGACGCTCGCGTCGAGGCTCGACTCAGCCATGCCGCGGTAGACGCCCTTGATCGGCGGTACGTCGCTGTAATGGCGGCCGTGGCCGATCTTCACGTGCTGGCCGGTGGTGAGGCCCTGGTTGGTCGGGTCCACGCCGACCCACACGGAGTCGCCACGGCTGTTGGGCACCAGCGCCTCTAGCCAGGCGTGGGTGTCGACCTCGACCGACTCCTGCTCGGGCGCGGAGCCGTCGCTGGAGAACAGGTAGCCCGAGACATAGCGCGCCGCGATGCCGTGGTGGCGTAACAGCCACAGCGCGAGGTGGACAAAGTCCTGGCAGACGCCGGCGCCCCCGTCCAGGACGGCCGCCAGCGGGGAGTCCACGTAGGTGGCGCCGCGCCGGTATTCAAAGCGGCTCGGGATCAGCTCCGCGACGCTGGTGAGCAACTCCACCGGAGTGCCGGACTGTGCTGTCTCGGCCAGCAGGCCGTCAAGCGCCGGATGGCCGGTCACGTCCTCAGTGTGGAACAGGAACTCTCCGCCTGCCTCCAGGTATTCCGGGGCTTCCAGCGCCTCCCAGTCGGGTTGCGGCGGAGCTTCCGGCGCCTGCGTGGTCACCCGCGCGCGGACGTCGATCACGAGTTCATGGTGGGGACGCGCGATCTCAAACTCCACAACCTCGGTCCCGAAGTAGTCGTCGTGGCGCTGCTGGCGTGCATCGGGTGAGAGCCGCACGCTGAACTCCTCGACGCGCTGGCGCGGGAGGGTCGCCGGCTTGACGCGCAGCGCGTTCAGGTTGTCGACCACGTCCTGGTCATATGAGTAGCGCGACAGGTAGCGGATCTCGAAGTTGGTCTCGCTGACCGGCGTCATCAGATGTGCACCGCCGCGACGGCGGCAACTGCGAAGTAGCGCTCGTCGATGTCCAGGTCGACCAGCTCAAGCTCGTGCTGGACGCCCGCCAACAAGTCGACGAGCACGGTGAACTGCTCAGGTGAGCGCCGCTGCAGTTCCAGGTCGGCGATCAGCCGCCCCAAGCGCAGCACCGGCGGAGAGCTCCGCGCCGACACGTCGGCGGTCTCGAGCGCCTGACGCAGCTCATCCAGAGCGAAGGCGACGGACCCGGGATAGGTCTGCTCATACAACAGGAACCGCACGACCCCGCGCAGATCGGGCGCCACGCGAACCGAGCGGCGGTAGGCCTGGAAGCCGCCGACCGCCTGCAACAGGGCGAGCGCCTCCCGCTCGTGGCTGCTGTCCGGTTCGGTGGCCAGGACGTCGCGCTGCATCTCCAGGGGCACCGAGACGCGCAGCATGCGCAGCACCATGTCAGCGCCCTCGATCCGGCCGCCGGCCTCCAGGAACGAGCGTCCTTCGTCCGCCAGCATCGTGCGCTCGACCAGGCCCCAGAACAACGCACAGCGCTCCTTGACCTCCTGGTAGACCGAGTAGGGCCCGGTCAGCAGCGCGGCCTGGAGGTCATAGCGGCCGAGTGACAGGTAGAAGGAGTTCAGCCCCTCCCACATCTCGGTTGAGATCACGTCACGCAGCGTCCGTGCGCGGTCACGGGCGCGGTAGACACACGACACGACGGACGCCGGGCTGGTTGTGTCCAGCGTCAGCAGCGGCGCGATCTCCGCCCGTCCGAGGAACGTCGGCACCGTCTCCCCGCCGGTCACGGTCTCTGCCTCCTCCTCACCGGGTGCGGGAGGCTTGGCGCCGATCACCGCCAACACGCCGGGCCAGCTCAACGCCACCCCGCGGTACTGGTCGGCGCCGACGCCGCCCGCGACGTCAGCGTGGAAGGCGCCGTCCAGCATGCGGGCGGTCAGCTCCGCGCGGCGCATGTCACGTCCGAGCCAGAACAGCTCCTGGGCGATCCGGGCGAGCATCTAAGGGGTCTCCCCCGCGGGGCCTCCGGCCCCCCGTTCTGAGACAACTGCTCGGCCTCCGGCCTCGCTTGGCCGGGTCGGCTGACGCC
>JAFMRN010000110.1 GCA_017354065.1 Solirubrobacterales bacterium | reverse complement strand
TCATGACCAGCTTCGATCCTGCGATCAGCTCGTGGGCGGCCTCCCCGCATTTAGGGGCGACTATCGGGTCGTGGCGGCCCCGGACCAGCACCGTCGGTGCGCTGATGTCCGCTGCCCGAGAACGGAGGTCGTGTGACGGGAGGTTGAAGCTGTGCCACATCGCGCTGAGGGCCTGGGCGCCCGCCGCGGTCCGGGTTAGCGCGATCGCGGAGCTGCGGGCGCGACGGTCGGCGTCGGTCCGGGCGCGCATGTACGCCTTGGAGAACACCGGGTAGATGGCGCGTAGGAACCAGGGCCGGCTCATCAGCGTGCAGAACAGCCGTCCGCCGGGCCCGAGCGGCGCCTCGAAGCCGGAGCTGTCGATGATCATCAGCCCGTTGACGAGCTCGGGACGTTTGATTGCCAGGCGTGCGGCGACGTTGCCGCCGATCGAGTTGCCGACCAGCACGGCGCCGGCGGGGGACAGCGCGTCGACGACCTCTCCGACCAGCTGGGTGAGCTGAACCTCGCCGGGTGGGAAGGGCCAGGCCGGTGACTGGCCGTGTCCGGGCCAGTCGATCGCGATCGACCCGAAGCGGTCGGGCAGCAGGGCGCGGAGCTCGTCGTAGTCGTGGCGGTCATGTCCGCCGCTGGCCAGGAACACGATCGTGTCGCCGTGGCCCTGCGAGTCATAGGAAACCGGCCCAAGGGAGGTGGAGAGCGTTGGCATGGGCTCAGCCTAGCAAGTGACCGACCGGTCGGTCACCAACCCATACACTCACGAGGCGATGCCGGACGCTGCACACACTCGCGAGGCTCTGTTGGATGCCGGAGCCGCGCTGGCGGAAGAACACGGGCTCGCCGGGATCAGCGTGAACATGGTCGTCGCGCGTGCGGGTGTCGCGAAGGGGACGTTCTACGTCCACTTCAAGGACCGCGCCGCGTTCATAGACGCGATGCACGCGCGCTTTCACGCTCGGGTGGAAGCGGCCATGGAGGAGGCGGTCGTCGATCTGGCGCCCGGGGCCGAACGGCTGTTCAGAGCGGCAGAGACCTACCTCGACATCTCACTCCAGAACCGCGGGGTCAAAGCCCTTTCACTCGAGGCTGGTTCTGATCCGACAATCGCCGCAAGGCGCGAACGTCTGGCCGCAGGCACGATCTCTGACCTTCAGGTGCTCGGCTGGGACGACGCTGAGGCCGCGGCCCAGCTGCTGGCCGCGATGATCCGCGAGATCTCCGCGCTCGAGTTCGACCGCGGTCATCCGCTGCCGGCGTCAAGACGCAGTCTCAAACGGTTCCTCGACACCTAGCCGTGCCGGCGTGGATGGTCCTCAGGGATCTCAACGAAGATCAGCTCCAGGCCATCGGGGTCGGTGGCGGTCAGCTCCAGCAGGCCCCAGGGTTTGCGTTCCGGGGCCGCGCTGATCAGCACACCGCGCTCACGCAGCCACGCGTCGGTTGCGTGAATGTCGCGGACCTGGAGTAACAGCCTGACCGCGTCGCTCGGTGCCGTGGCGCCTGTACCCGAGACCTCGAGCAGCCCGCCACCGCCGAGGAAGAACACGACGCCACGGTGAGAGCCCTCGCCCCACTCGCGGTAGATCGCGAGCTCCAGCACGTGCTCATAGAAGTGCTGTGAGCGCTCCAGGTCGGTTGGTGAGAGCAAGACGCGGCTGGTGAGCAGCTCCATCACCGCGGGAGCGTAGCGACGCCAGGGGGATGCCATGATCGGGGCGTGACTTCTCGTCAGCGTCTGGTACTGGTAGCCGCGATCCTCGCGTCTGCCGTCGCCGCGATTGACGGGAGCGCGGTCAACGTCGCCCTGCCGGCGATCGCGCGGCAGCTCGGCGGCGGGCTGGCCGTACAACAGTGGATCTCCAACGCGTACCTGCTGACACTCGGCTCGCTGATCCTGCTCGGTGGCTCACTCGGTGACATCTTCGGTACGCGGCGCGTGTTCGCCCTCGGCGTGGGCGGCTTTGGGGTCTGCTCGCTGCTGTGTGCACTGGCGCCCAGCACCGGGGTGCTGATCGCGGCGCGGGCGCTGCAGGGGGTGGCCGGTGCCGTGCTCACGCCCAGCTCGCTGGCGGTGATCATCGCGGCCTTCAGGCCCGAGCAGCGCGGTAAGGCGATCGGCAGCTGGGCTGCATGGGGCGGGATCGGCATGGTGGTCGGACCGCTGTTGGGAGGGCTGCTGGTCGACACCGTCTCATGGCGCTGGATCTTCCTGATCAACGTGCCGCTGGTCGCGGTGACGCTGACGCTGATCCGTGCGGCCGTGCCCAAAGCCGGCCGCACGGCCAACCGCCGTCTGGACGTGCCCGGAGCGGCGCTGTGCGCGCTGAGCCTGGCCGGGATCGTGTTCGCGCTGATTGAGCAGCCGCACCTGGGCTGGGGCGACCCGCTGACCATCGCCACGCTGGCCGGCGGCCTCGCCCTGTTCGCCGTGTTCGTCGCCTATGAGCGCCGCGCGGCTGAGCCGATGGTCGACATGTCGCTGTGGGCCGAGCGGAACTTCAGCGTCGGCAACCTGGAGACGGCGACGATGTACGCGGCGCTCGGCGGGCTGTTCTTCCTGCTTGCGATCTTCCTTCAGCAGGTCTGTGGCTACAACGCGCTGGAGGCCGGGCTCAGCACGCTGCCGGTCACGGTGATCATGTTCTTCCTGTCGCCGCGCGTCGGGGCTCTCGTCGGCCGCTTCGGCCCGCGGCGGTTCATGGGCGCGGGGCCGCTGGTGGCTGGCGCCGGCGCCCTGCTGTTGCTGCGGACCGGCATGCACACCTCGTACGTGGGCGTGCTGTTGCCGGCCCTGGTGCTGTTCGCTATCGGGCTGGCGATGACCGTCGCGCCGCTGACCACGGCGGTGCTGGCCGGCGCGGGGGAGACGAACGCCGGCATCGCCTCAGCGATCAACAACGCGGTGGCGCGGGTTGCGAGCATGGTCGCCGTCAGCGTGTTCGGCCTGATCGCGGCCGGATCACTGCCCGGTGACACGTTCGCGCGCACGCCGGGCAGCGTCAGCGGCTTCCACAACGCGGTTCTGATCTGCGTGGGCCTGTTTGTCGCCGGCGGCCTGGCCGCGGCGGCCGGGATCACCTCGCCCGGCCGGCCGGAACGCGCCCCACGCCGGCCGCGAGTCCGGCGCGAGGCTCGCGATCAGGCCGACAAGCGGTGATTAGGCACGGCGCAGCTGGCGTACCGCCAGGGGCACGAACAGGAGCAGCAGCCCGACCATCCAGACGAGTGCCCACAACGCGGGCGCCGTGGCACTGTGGCCGCCGACCATCAGATCGCGCGCCGCGTTGGTCAACAGGGTGATCGGGTTGACGTTGGCGAAGGCCTTCACAGGGGCGACCATGTGCGTGGTCGGGGTGAACGCCGAGGAGGCGAAGACCAGCGGGAAGACCCAGATGAAACCGACCGACTGGGCGGTCTCCGGGTTCTTGGAGGCGAGCCCGACCCACGCGCTGATCCACGAGAACACGTACGCGAACGCGAGCGTCAACAGGACCGCGAGGATGAAATCGTAGATCGGCTGGCTCGGGCGGAAGCCGACCAGCAGGCCGATTCCGATCATCACCACCAGCGTCACCAGGTTCGTGACCATGTCGGCGGCGGTGCGGCCGATCAGGATCGCGGCGTGGGAGATCGGCAGCGAGCGCAGCCGGTCGACAACCCCGCCGGCCATGTCCTCTGTCAGGCCGAGCCCAGTGGTCATCGACCCGAACGTCGCGGTCATCACGATGATCCCCGGCATCAGGTAGTTCACGTAGCTCAGATGCCCGGTGTTGATCGCGCCGCCGAAGACGTAGCGGAACAACAGCACGAACAGCACCGGCTGGATGAACAGGAACACGACGTACATCGGGCGGCGCAGGACCTTGCGCAGCTGGCGGCCGGCCAGCACACGGGTGTCGGACAGGACCTCGGCCGGGGTCAGGTGGCGGCGGTCGGAGATGGAATAGGCGAGGGGCTCGGCTCCGCGGCCACCTGGCCGCTCCGGCACCCTCGTCATGCTTGCTCCAATACGGGCTCTTCGGCCTTGTGGCCGGTCAGCTCGAGGAACACGTCGTCCAGGCTCGGACGTTGGATATCCACGGCGCCGACAGCGATGCCGTGCTGGCTCAACGCTGCCAGGGCGGCATCCTGATCGGCGGCGTTGGTCAGCTGCACGCTGACAGTGCTCTGACCGACCGCGTCCTTCAGCTCGGAGGGCGTCCCCTGGGCGACTATCCGTCCCTGGTCGATCACCGCGATGCGCTCGGCCAGACGGTCGACCTCCTCCAGATACTGGGTGGTCAGGAGCACCGTCGTCCCCTCGCGCTGGAGGGCGGCGATGGCGTCCCACAGCTCCTGGCGCGAGCGCGGATCGAGGCCCGTGGTGGGCTCATCCAGGAGCACCAGGGGCGGGCTGGCGATCAGCCCCGCGGCCAGGTCCAGGCGGCGGCGCATGCCACCGGAGTAGGTGCTCGCGCGGCGGTCCGCGACGTCCGCGAGGCTGTAGCGCTCCAGCGATTCGGTCGCGCGCCGGGCCGCCTCTTTTGCGGACAGCCGTGACAGTCGCGCGACCATGATCAGGTTCTCACGGCCGGTCAGCTCGTTGTCAACGGCGGCGAACTGGCCCGCCAGCCCGATCCGGCGCCGCACTGCCAGCTGATCTGCCACCACGTCGTGGCCGAGGACCCTGGCGCTGCCCGCGCTCGGCTGTAGCAGGGTAGAGAGCACCCGCACCAGCGTCGTCTTGCCCGCGCCGTTGGGCCCGAGCAGGCCGAACACTATGCCCGGCTTGATCTCCAGGTGGAGCCCGTTCAGTGCGTGTACGTCCCCGAAGCTGCGTTTCAGCCCGTTCACTTCCACGGCTAGCTCAGACACCGCGTCCCCCTGTTGCTTGCTCTTGTTTTGCGGCCAGATGGGTGCGCCTGTACTCACGCCACTCCTCGACCAGCTGGGGTGAGCGTTCCGCGTACCAGGCGTAGAAAAGGTCCAGCTCGCGCAGGCGCTCGCTGCGTGGCGCGGGCGAGTCGGCCAGCGCATCCAGGCCCTGTGTGAGCAGCGCCCGGGTCTTGTCGAGCCCGGGGTCTAGCAGCTGCTGCTCCCAGAGACCGTGCTTCAGCCGGAAGCGGTCCGCGCGCTCGCCACGGATCCGCAACCGGTCGATCATCTGGAAGCCGATCAGGATCCGCGTGGCGGTACTGATCGAGCCCTTGCTCGCCTGCAGGTGTTCGGCGAGGTCATCCGCAGTCTGCTCGGGCGGATCGCACACCAGCAGCCAGCCGAACACGCGCCCGGCGACCGGTGGCAGACCATAGGTGGTGCCCCAGTGATCTCCGGCGCCCACGACGAATTCCCACAGCGCGTCATCCATTATTTTCAGATATTACTGAACATTCAGAAATAAGCTAGAGCGAACGTGTGTTTGCGTCCGGACCGCGTGAGAGCATCGACCCGTGACCCGTTTCATCCACACATCGGACTGGCATCTGGGGATGCGCGCGCGGTTCCTGCCTGAGGACGCGCGGGCGCGGTTCTTGCAGTCCCGGTTTGACGCCGTGCGCCGGATCGCCCAGCTGGCCAAGGAGGAGCGGGCCGAGTTCGTGGTCGTCGCCGGTGACGTGTTCGACCACAACCTCGTTGACCGGCGTGTGGTCTCGATGGCACTGGAGGCGCTGCGGACCTTCACGGTGCCCGTGTTCCTGCTGCCGGGCAACCATGATCCGCTGGATCCCGGCTCGGTGTACCGCTCCGAGCGCTGGCTTGCAGAAGCGCCCGGCCACGTGACCGTGTTGACAGACGCTGAGCCCCGGTCGGTTGCCGGGGTCGAGGTGGTCGGTGTGCCGTGGCTGAACAAGCATCCGTTGTCTGACCCGGTTGCGGGTGCGGTCCTGACCGAGCCCGAGCGGCCACGCGTTGTGGTCGGCCATGGGGCGCTGGACGTCATGAGCCCCGCTGAGGGTGCCCTGGGGCTGGTCGCGCACGCGGATCTCCAGGCCGCGCTGGACGCCGGCCGGGCCGGGTATGTGGCCCTTGGCGACCGGCACTCGGCCACCGAGCTGCACGGGATGGGAGGGCGAGCCTGGTATTCGGGTTCCCCCGTGGCGACCGACTTTGACCAGGTCGATCCCAACCAGGTGCTGGTGGTTGAGCTGACGGGGGAAGGCCTTGACGTATCCAAGCGGACCGTCGGTGAGTGGTGCTTCCTGCGCGAGCAGCGCGATCTGGCGGGGGATGAGGACCTCAGCGCGCTGGCGCGCTGGCTTGACGCGCGCGAGTCCAAGCACACCACCGCGCTGCGCCTGGAGCTGGTCGGCACGCTGACCCTCGCTCAGGGCGCCGAGCTGGACGCGCTGCTGGATCGTTACTCGGACACGTTCGCGTCGCTGAACCGCTGGGAGCGCCACAGCGATCTGACCGTCAGTCCGGGTAGCGGGGATCTCGAGGACCTGGAGCTGTCGGGCTATGCCCGCGCGGCGCTGGAGGAGCTCCAAAGCCAGGCGCTGGCCGGCGGGGATGACGGCGCCAGTGCCGGCGATGCCCTGAACCTGCTCTACAGGCTGGCACGATGAGGATCCACCGGATCAGGCTCGGTGACTTCCGCGGCGTCGATCAGCTCGACGTCGGGTTCGACGCTGACGGCGTGACGATCGTCAGCGGCCCCAACGAGGTCGGCAAGAGCTCGCTGTTCGACGCGCTGTGGATGTTGCTGGAGACGAAGGACTCGACCACCGCCAAGGAGGTGCGCGCCGTCCAGCCGAAGGGCCGCGACGTCGGTCCCTGGGTCGAGGCCGAGCTCAGTATCGGCGCCTACCGGCTGCGCTACCACAAGCGCTGGCTCTCGGGCCGCCGGACCGAGCTCGAGATCACCGCGCCCGCTCCGGAGCACCTACGCGGGGCCGAGGCGCACGACCGCGTCGACCAGCTGCTCAAACAGGAGATCGACATGGGCCTGTTCAGAGCGCTGCGCCACCAGCAGGGCGCCGCCCTGCCGAGCGTCAAGGACCTGCGCTCCGACAACCTCGCCAGCGCGCCGAGCCTGACCGCGGCGCTGGATGCAACGGCCGGCGCCAACACCGGGGCGGGTGACCAGGATCGCCTCCTCGACCGCGTCCAGGAGGAGTACCTGAAGTACTTCACCGAGTCACGTGGCGCGGACTCCCAAGCGCGCAAGGCTCTGGCGGGCGAGCTGGCGGATGCGCGTGAGCGCGCGGCACAGACGCGGGCCAAGCTGGCCGAGCTGGAAGCCGCGGCGACCCGGGCCCAGGAGCTCGAGCTGGAAGTCAGGTCCTTGGAGGGTGATCTGCCCGCCGCTGACCGTGCCGTGGCCGAGCGGCGCGCGGCGGTGGAGCGCATCGGCGAGCTGGAGGCGACCGCCGGACGCCTGTCCGCCGCGGCTGACAGCGCCGGTTCCCAGCTTGCGTTCGCGCGCCAGGCACAGCAACAGCGCGACCGTCTGATCCGCAGTCACACGGCTGCCGTGCGTGACCGCCAGCGGCTGGAGCGCGCCGGGGCCGACGCGGCTGAGCCGCTGATCCAAGCGCGTGCCGCTGAGGCCGCGGCCGTTCAGGCTGTCGAGACCGCGCGTGAGCGGGTCGAGGCCCTGGAGGCGCGGGCCCGGGAGTCGACGCGCCGGCTCGGCGGGGTCCAGCTCAGCAGTCAGCTCGCGTCGCTGGAGGCGTTGAGCGCGCGCGTCG
>JAFMRN010000316.1 GCA_017354065.1 Solirubrobacterales bacterium | reverse complement strand
ACTATCGCCGTGGCGGCGACCAGCAGGGCCGCCACGGGAGCGACCAGCGCCGGCAGCGCGACCTGGGTCAGCACGCCGTGCCAGTGCACGCCGCTGCCGCCGTCAGCCGCTAACAACGCGCCGATGACCGAGCCGATCAGCGCGTGGGAGGAGCTGGAGGGGAGCCCCCGGTACCAGGTGATCAGGTTCCAGATGATCGCGCCGGTGAGCCCGGCGAACAGGACCGTCTCAGTCATCCGGCCGGCCGCGATGATCCCCGTCGCGACCGTCGCGGCCACGCGCAGCGACAGCAGCGCGCCGGCGAAGTTGAGGACCGAGGCCAGTGCCACGGCCTTGCGCGGGGTCGTCGCCCGCGTGGAGATCACGGTCGCGACGACGTTGGCCGTGTCGTGGAACCCGTTGGTGAAGTCGAAGACGAGCGCGACGACGATTACGAGGATCAGCAGGACCACGAGCGGACTCCCGGTGGCTCGGGCTCAGGTAACCGCGGCAGAGGCAGAGGCGAGCGTGCGTTGCATCAGCTCGTCATGTGCGGAACGGTGGTAGCCGCTGCGCCGCTCCCAGGTGCCGTCTTGGTCGAGCGTCCAGGCGTTGGTGTCATCGGCGAAACAGCGTTCCAGCGTGTCCTCGAGCTCGGCGCGCGCGGTCGCGTTCTCCACCGGCGCCAGCAGCTCGACCCGGGCGTCCAGGTTGCGGGGCATCATGTCCGCCGAGCCGATGTACACGGTGTGCTGCTCACCCGCGCGGAAGCTGAAGATCCGCGAGTGCTCCAGGAACCGGCCGACGACTGAGACCACGCTGATGTTCTCTGAGACGCCCGGCACGCCGGGACGCAGGCAGCAGATTCCGCGGATGTTGAGCTCGACGCTGACACCGGCCTGGGAGGCTCGGTACAGCGCCTCAATGCAGCGCCGGTCCACCAGCGAGTTCATCTTCATCGCGATGCTGGCCTCCTGGCCGGCCTGCTTGGCGGCGATGGTCTGCTCGATCGACTCGATCAGCGGCTCGCGCATCGAATCGGGGGCGACCAGAACCTTCTCCTGGCGGCTCGGGTGGGCGAACCCGGTCAGCGTGTTGAACACGTTCGCCACCTCCTCACCGATCTCCGGATCGGTCGTGAACAGGCCGAAGTCCTCATACAGCCGCGCGTTCTTGGCGTGGAAGTTGCCGGTGCCGATCATCACGTAGTTCCGCACGCGATTGCGCTCGCGGCGGACCACCAGGATCAGCTTCGCGTGGGTCTTCAGGCCGGGGATGCCGTGCACCACGTGGGCGCCGACCTCCTCAAGCTTGCGCGCCCAGCGGATGTTGCGCCGCTCGTCAAAGCGCGCCTTCAGCTCGACCATGCAGGCGGCCTGCTTGCCCTTCTCCGCGGCGGCGATCAGTCCCGGCACCAGCGCCGAGTCATCAGAGGTCCGATACACGGTCATCTTGATCGCCAGCACGTTCGGGTCATCGACGGACTGGGTCACGAACCGCTCGACGCTGGAGGAGAAGCTGTGGTAGGGGAAGTGCACGAGGATGTCCCCCTCGCGCATCGCGGCCAGCACGTCGGTCTGCTCATCCGGGTCGTCCTGACGCGGCCGGAAGGCCGGATGGGTAATCGGCGTCCAGCCGGCCTGGCGCAGGTCGTTGTGGCCCTCGATCCCGACGATCTGCCACATGTCGCCCTGATCCAGCAGGCCGTTGGCCTCATAGACCTGGTTCTGGTCCAGGTCGAGCCAGTCGACCAGGCGAGCCAAGGTCTCGGGCTCGATCCCCGGGGCGACCTCGAGCCGCAGGACCTCTCCGAAGCGGCGCTGGCGCAGCTCATCCTCGACGGCGCGGAGCAGGTCGTCGGCCTCATCAGAGATCTCGAAGTCGGCGTCGCGCGTGACCCGGAACAGGGAGTGGGAGACGACCTGCATCCCCGGGAACAGCGTGTAGAGGTGCCGGGCGATGATCTGCTCGAGCGGGATGAAGGTGTCGGGCTCGATCTCCACGAACCGCGGGACCACCTCCTTCGGGACCTTCACGCGGGCGTACACGTCGGTGTCGCCGGCGGGGTCGTGCAGGTGCACGATCAGGCTCAGCGACAGGTTCGAGATGTAGGGGAAGGGGCGCCCGTGGCCGATCGCCAGCGGCGTCAGCACGGGGAAGATCTGCTGGCGGAAGCGCTCCTCAACGGCGTCCGCATCCACGGAGGGGTCGTCGATATCGACGATCCGGACGCCCTGTTCGTTCAGGGCCGGGCGGACCACCTGCTCAAAGGTGTGGCCGTGACGCGCGTCCTGTTCGCGGACCTTGGCGGCGATCTCCTCCAGCAGCTTGGAGGGCGGGATCCCGTCGGCGCCCGAGTGCATCGTGCGCGCGTGAATGTGGTCCTGGACGCCGGCGACGCGGATCATGAAGAACTCGTCCAGGTTGGACGTGTAGATCGCCAGGAACTTGAGTCGCTCCAGTAGCGGCAGGTTCGGGTCCTCCGCGAGCTGCAGCACGCGGTCGTTGAAGTCAAGCCACGACAGCTCGCGGTTGATGTACAGGCTGGGGTCCGTGAGCTTCACGGGGCCTTCCGGATTGGTGAACTGAGCGGTCGTAGCCATAGCGTCTGCCAAGACTAAGCGCCCGGGAGGTCCGCGTGTGAAGGGTGCGTGAAAGCTTCCAGTTCGGCCGGGGTGTCGACGTCTGCCAGCGCGCCGGGCTGGTGCCATTCCGCGTAGGTGATGCCGGGCGTCTGAAGCAGCGCGCTCATCGCGCGGCGGCCGCGGTTCACAAGCCGGATCGCCTCCTCCAGCTCGGCGGCGCCATAGCGCGCGCACAGCGGCTGGGGTTCACCGCGCAGCAGCGGCACTACGGATCCGGCTCCCGGCCAGGTGGCCAGCCGGGTCAGGGTCTCCAGCGTGAGCCCGGGCAGATCGGTCGCGATCAGCAGCGC
>JAFMRN010000315.1 GCA_017354065.1 Solirubrobacterales bacterium | reverse complement strand
TGCGCGACCGCGAAAGCGATCTATTCCGGTAAGGCTGGTGCCCCGACGGCGTGAAAGCCTCCGTCCACGTGCAGGATCTCGCCGGACACCGCCCGCGCCAGGTCCGAGAGCAGGAACAGCACCGGGCCGGCGACCACTGAGGGATCGTCGATGTCCCAGCCCAGCGGCGCCTGTTTCTGCCACAGGGAGGCGAGCTGCTCAAAGCCCGGGATCCCCTGGGCGGCAACGGTGCCGAGCGGCCCGGCGCTGACCAGGTTGACGCGCACCCCCTTGGGGCCCAGGTCACGGGCCAGATAGCGCGAGACGGACTCCAGCGCGGCTTTGGCGACGCCCATCCAGTCGTAGATCGGCCACGCCTTGGCGGCGTCGAAGTCCATGCCGACGATGCTGGCGCCGGGCTCGAACAGGTCTTGGAGCGCGACCGCCAGCGCCTTCAGTGAGAAGGCGCTGGTCTGGAACGCGGCAGCGGCGGACTCCGCCGGGGTGGTCAGGAACTGGCCTCCCAACGCGTCGGGCGGCGCGAAGGCGATTGCGTGCAGGATCCCGTCGACACGCCCCCAGCGCTGTTTCAGCTCGCCGGCGAGGTTGCTCAGATCTTCGGTGCTGTTGACGTCAAGCTCCAGCACGTCGACCGGCTCGGGCAGCCGGCCCGCCGTCCGCTCGGTCATCCGGCGCACGCGACCGAAGCTGGTCAACAGGACCTCAGCGCCCTGCTCCTGGGCGGCCTTGGCGATGTGAAAGGCGATCGAGTCCTTGGTGATCACGCCGGTGATCAGCAGCCGCTTGCCGGCCAGCAGACCACCGCTCACGACGCGCCCGCCAACAGCAGGCTGACGTTGTGGCCGCCGAAGGCGAAGGAGTTGGACAGCCCAAGCGGCGCGCCGCTCCCGAGGTTCTGAAGCGGCCGTGACTTCAGCGGCACGTAGTCGAGATCCAGTTCGGGGTCGGGCTGCTCGAGGTTCAGGGTCGGTCCGACGACGCCCTTGTTCAGGACCAGCAGGGTGGCAACCGCCTCAACCGCACCAGCACCGCCGAGCAGGTGGCCGATAGCCGATTTGGTCGATGAGACCGGGATCTTGTACGCGTGCTCACCTAGCGCGAGCTTCAGCGCGACGGTCTCAGCGGCGTCATTCAGCTCGGTGGAGGTGCCGTGGGCGTTGACGTAGCTGACCTGCTCGGGGTCAGCGCCGGCGTCCTTGATCGCCTGGGTGATGGCCGCGGCGGCCGACTCACCTGAGGGGTCGGGCGCGACCAGGTGGTGGGCGTCGCTGGTGGCGCCGAAGCCGGCGATCTCACCGAGGATCGTCGCGCCGCGGGCCTTGGCGGCCTCGGCCTCCTCAAGCACCACTATCGCCCCGCCCTCGCCCATCACAAAGCCGTCACGGCGCTTGTCGAAGGGACGCGAGACACCGTCTGAGGACAGCGCCTGCATGGTCGTGAAGCTGGCGAAGCTGAACTCGGTCAGCGTCGCCTCGGTACCGCCCGCCACGACTGCGTCGAGGTCGCCGAACTGGATCATGCGCGCCGCCATCCCGAGGCCGTGGCCACCTGAGGCGCAGGCGGACACGAGCCCGTAGGAGCTGCCGCGCAGGCCGTGGCGCATGCTGATCGCCGCGGCTGCCGCGTTCGGCATGTACATCGGGATTCCCAGCGGTGAGATCCGCTCGCCGCCGCGGTCGCGCATCACGTCGTGCTGGGTCTCCATCGTGGAGATGCCGCCGATGCCGGTGGCGACGACGCAGCCTACGCGCAGCGAGTCATAGGGCAGCTCGGTCTGGTCCTCGGCGTTGCTCCAGCCGGCCTGGGTCATCGCCTCCCGCGCGGCGATCAGCGCGAACTGCGCGTTGCGGTCGAGCCGCCGGGCCTCTTTGACGCTGAGGTGCTCGGAGGCTACGAAGTCATCGGCATAACCGCCGCCGTCATGGATGCCCGAAGCACCCGCGCACCAGCGCTCGTGCAGCACTTCGGCGCCGACCCCGAGCGGGGTCACGGCACCTATGCCGGTGATCACTACCCGGCGACGCGTGGGTTGTTGGGAGCGCTCAGACACCCGGCGCTTACTTCGAGGCGCGCTCGGTGATCACGTTGACCGCGTCACCCACGGTCTTGAGGTCCTTCATGTCCTCACCCTTGAGCACTACGCCGTACTCATCCTCGACGATCTGGGCGAGCTCGACAAGGTCAAGGGAGTCGATGTCCAGTTCCTCGAAGGTCGCCTCCGGGGTGATCTGGTCTGCTTCAGGACCGAAGCTCGCGAGCGTCTCAATCACGCGCTCCTGAACCTGTTCCTTGGTGATTGCGGTCATCTCTTACCTCTCTTCTGTAGGTCAGGCGGACAGCCCGCCATCGACTGTAAGTACCGCCCCGGTCACATACGCGGCTGCCTCCGAGGCCAGGAAGCGTACGCAGGCAGCTACCTCCTCGGGTTTGCCCGCACGCCTGGCCGGGATGTGGGCGAGCAGATCCTTGTCAAGCTCCGCGGTCATGTCCGTCTCGATCCAGCCCGGTGCCACGGCGTTGACCGTGACCCCGCGCCGCGCGACCTCTGCCGCCGTGGTCTTGGTCAGCGCCACGAGCCCCGCTTTGGCGGCCGCATAGTTGCCCTGACCGGGATTGGCCCTGAGCGCGGCCACTGAGGCGAGGTTGACGATGCGTCCGCTGCGTGCGCGCATCATCGACTTCAGCGCCCGGCGTGTCATCCGGAACGCCGCTGTCAGGTTCGTGGCAATCACCTGGTCCCACTCCTCATCACTGAGCGACGGGGTCAGGTTGTCGCGGGTGATCCCGGCGTTGTTGACGAGTGCGAGGGCCGGCGCGCCGTAATGCTCCTCAAGCGTGCCGAACAGCTTGTCCGGGGCGTCCGCATCGCTGATGTCGCCGCCCAGCGCAACGGCTTGGCCACCGGCCTGCTGGAT
>JAFMRN010000314.1 GCA_017354065.1 Solirubrobacterales bacterium | reverse complement strand
CCTGGGGGCCCGGGCCGCCCGTTTGCGTTTAAGCGCCTACGCTCCGCGCCGTGCCCGACCAGGCCCGGCTCGCGATAGTCCTGCACACCCACATGCCCTACGTGGAGGGCTTCGGGACCTGGCCCTTCGGTGAGGAGTGGCTCTGGGAGGCCGTCGCGACCTCTTATCTGCCGCTCCTGGACGTGCTGGATGAGCGTCTGACCCTGTCGTTGACGCCAGTACTCTGTGACCAGCTCGAGGCTCCCGGCGCGATGGCGCGTTGCCAGCGCTTCCTCTCCGAAGTTCGGCCCGACACCCACGCAATGGACATCAAGTCCTACGCGCACGTACCGGGCGCCGCAGCCGCGCTGGAGTATTCGGCGGCGTTGTATGCGGCGGCCGCCGACCGGCTCGAGCAGGACGGCGATCTGCTCCACGCCCTGGGCAAATACGCGCGCTGGACCTCATCCGCTACCCACGCGATCCTGCCGCTGCTGGCTCTGGACGAGTCGGTCAAATGCCAGCTGGACACCGGGATCGCCGCTCACCGCCGGCGCTTCGGCGGCTGGGACGGCGGCTTCTGGCTGCCCGAATGCGCGTTCGCGCCGTGGCTCGGGCCCCAACTCGAGGAAGCCGGCGTGCACACGAGCTGTGTCGAGCTGCCCGGCGCCGAGCCGGGTCGTCCGCTGCAGCTGGAGGCCGGCCCGCTGTTGTGGCCGATCGACCGGCCGCTGATCGACCTCGTGTGGGGCGCCGGTGGCTATCCGAGCAAGGGCGTCTATCGCAGCAGCCACAGCCGCACCGCGCACGATCACTGCATCTGGGCCAACCACGGGGGCATCTATGACCCGGTTGCCGCGACGGCCCAGGCCCAAGCAGATGCCGCCGCGTTTGTGAGCGCCGCCAAGGCCCAGAAACGCCTGAGCGTGTTCGCGATCGACACGGAGCTGTTGGGCCACTGGTGGCATGAAGGGGCCCAGTGGCTGGGCTTCGTGCTGGAGCAGGCCGAAGCCCAGGGCCTGGAGATCACGCCAATGGACGCGCTCCGCGAGGCGCCCGTCCACGCGCGCGACCTGCCGGTCAGCTCCTGGGGCGAGGGGGGCGATCTGCGGACATGGTCATCGGGACAGGCGGCGGACCTGGCTTTTGGGCTCAGGTCCGCCGAGCTACGCGCCTGGAAGGCCGCTCCGAGCCTGCGGGCACAGCGCGAGCTGCTGGCGGCCCAGTCCAGTGACTGGGCGTTCCTGGAGCACCGCGGCTGGGCGGGGGGCTACGGGCGCCGGCGCTATGACGCGCACCTACTGGCGCTTGGGCAAGCGCTCCGCGGGGAGCTGGCCGACCCGGCTCTGCGCGGGCTCGCGCCGGACCTACTTCCAACGTAAGGTCGCCGGCGTCTCGCGCATCCGCAGCACGCGGGCCGGGACCCCGCCGACCACCGCGTTCTCTGGCACGTTGCGGGTGGCCACCGAGTTGGTGCCGACCACGCTGTTGTCGCCGACGCTGACGCCGCGCAGGATCGCTGCGCCGTAGCCGAGCCAGACGTTGTGGCCGACGCTGACGTCGCGCTTGTAGATGCCCTGCTCGCGGATCGGGACCTCGGGGTTGGCGACGCTGTGGTCAAAGTCGATCATCATCACGCGGTCGGCGATCACGCACTCGCGCCCGACGCTGATGTGCTGGAAGCAGGACAGGGTGCATTCCTGGCCGAGCACGGACTTGGCGCCGATCTCAATCACGCCCTCATGCGCGCGCAGCTTGGTGCCCTCACCGAGCCAGCACCAGCGCCCCAGGATCACCTTCGCGTCAGCACCGATCTCGAACGTGACACCCGGCTGGATGAAGCACATGCCGTCAGTCACAAGGCGTCCGCGCCAGCGCAGCTTCAGCCACAGCCAGCGCGCGAACAGGCCCGCGTAGTTGGGGTGCAACATCCCGTGTTCCGCCGCGAAACGCCAAAAGGTCCGGATCCCGCCGCGCAGCGGTGGAGGACCAGATCGCAGTGGGGGATGTGGGCGTTCCGAGATCACGGTGTCTAAGGGTGCCATCATCGTCCGCCGTGAGTGAGACGACATTGGCACAACGCCTGCTGGCAGGGGACCGCCGCGCGCTGGCGCGCGCAATCAGCCTTGTGGAGAATGATGACCCGGCCGGCTGGGAGCTGGTCTCCGAGGTTTTCCCGGCAACCGGCAAGGCCGAGGTGATCGGCTTCACCGGCCCGCCCGGCGTCGGGAAGTCGACGCTGCTGGATGCGATCACCAGGCGCGAGCGTGAGCGCGAGCGCAGCATCTCGGTGCTCAGCATCGACCCGTCATCGCCGTTCACCCAGGGCGCGATCCTCGGTGACCGGATCCGGCTCTCAGAGCACTTCCTGGATCCCGGCGTGTTCATCCGCAGCATGGCCAACCGCGGCGCGCTGGGCGGTCTGGCCGAGGCGACCCTGCAGGCCGCGCTGCTGATGGACGCCGCCGGCCGTGACGTCGTACTGCTGGAGACCGTCGGCGTCGGCCAGGCCGAGGTGGACATCATCGACCACGCCGACTCGGTGGTGCTGGTGCTGATGCCCGGCTCGGGCGACTCGATTCAGGCGCTGAAGGCGGGCGTGATGGAGATCCCCGACATCATCGTCGTCAACAAGGCCGACCACCCGATGACCGACACGATGGTGCGGGAGATCAAGGGCGTGCTGGCGCTGGGCTCGAAGGACGGCTGGCAGGTGCCGGTCCTGCGGACCGAGGCCGCCAACGGGACCGGTGTCCAGGAGGTCCTGGACAAGCTCGCCGAGCACAGGGCCTACATCGAGGCGGAGGGCACGCTGGCCGCGCGGCGGCGGCGCAACCTGAAGAACGAGGTCCTGGGGATCGCGACCTACCGGCTGCGGCGGGAGCTCGAGCAGGCGATCAGCACCGACGACGACGTCCGGGAGCTGCTGGAGCGCGT
>JAFMRN010000109.1 GCA_017354065.1 Solirubrobacterales bacterium | reverse complement strand
CGCCGACACCCTCGCCGGGCTGGCCTCAGCCCAGGGGTTCCTGCAGTCGCGGCTGTCGGGCTCGCTGCGGCTCAAGCACACGCCCACGCTGTCCTTCGAGCACGACGACTCGATCGATCATGGGATGCGGATCAACGCTCTGCTTGAAGGCCTGGACCCCGATGATCAGGGTGGGTCCCAGTGAGCACCGAGGTGGAGCCCACCGCCAGCGGCCTGGAGGCTATCGCCGCGCGGCTGCGCGAGGCCGACAAGCTGCTGGTCGTCACCCACGAGCACCCTGACGGCGACGCGCTCGGCTCGCTGGTTGCCGCCCAGCTGCTGTTGACCCAACTCGGCAAGGACAGCCTGATGTTCGTGGCCGACTCCGAGTTCCCGCTGCCCTACGAGTACAGCTTCCTCAGCCTGGAGCGGCGGATCGGTGAGGCGCCCGATGACCTCGATGATCGCGTGCTGTTGTTCCTGGATTGCGGCAACCTCGATCGCAACCCGGCGGCGGCCGCGCTGCGCCGCAACGGTGCGACGGTCCTGAACGTCGATCACCACCACGACAACACGAACTTCGGCACGGTCAACCACGTCGACGCGAAGGCGTCGTGCACCGCCGAGATCCTCTGGCAGCTCGCCCGCGAGCTGGGGGCGGTGCTGACCGGCCCGATCGCCGAGGCGCTGTACGTCGGCCTGCTGACCGACACTGGCTGTTTCAACTACTCCAACACGACCCCGCGGGCACACCGCATGGCCGCTGACCTGATCGGCGTCGGCGTTGACGTCCACGCCGTCTACACCCACGTGTATGAGGGCCTGCCCGAGTCCAAGCTGGCCCTGCTGGCCCACGGGCTGCGCCGGCTCGAGCGCTATGACGACGGCCGGCTGACGGTGAGCCAGCTGACGGCCGAGGACTTTGCCGACAGCGGCGCGCTGGAGAGCTATTCAGAGGGCGTGATCGATCATCTGCGCGCCGTGCGCGGAACCGCGATGGCCGTGCTGGTCCGCGACCGGCTCGCTGCGGGCGGCGGCGCCTACACCGAAGCCGACGGCGCGCGCGTCCGCAAGGTGTCGCTGCGCGCGGCCGATGAGCGCGTCGACGTGTCCGCGATCGCGCGGGGGCTCGGCGGCGGCGGCCATCCGGCGGCCTCGGGGCTGACGACCACGCTGCCCTGGGATGAGCTTGTCGCGTTCCTCCGCCGTGAGCTCTCAGAGCAACTTGCCTGACGGGATCCTTTTGTACGACAAGCCGGCGGGGGTTACTTCCCAC
The DNA here is from genome assembly GCA_017354065.1 of Solirubrobacterales bacterium. Classification (GTDB taxonomy): domain Bacteria; phylum Actinomycetota; class Thermoleophilia; order Solirubrobacterales; family Solirubrobacteraceae; genus Palsa-465. The sequence goes on along the minus strand of JAFMRN010000109.1, from coordinate 6,451 downwards.
GATGTGGTGGCCGGCGTGCGCCGCCGCTTCGGCCGCGGGGTGAAGGTCGGCCACGCCGGGACGTTGGATCCGTTCGCCACCGGGCTCTTGCTGGTGCTGGTCGGCCGCGCGACCCGGGTCCAGCGGTTCCTGATGGCGCTGCCCAAGCGCTATGAGACGGTGGCGCGCTTTGGCGCGGTGTCTGACACCGGCGATTGCGATGGAACGATCACAGAGACCGGGCTGGTGCCGTCGGGAGCCTTGAAGCTCCCGACCGGCAAGCTGACGCAGCGGCCGCCGGCTTACTCCGCGGTGAAGATCGACGGTCGCCGCGCCTACGAGCGCGCGCGTGCGGGGGAGGCCGTCGAGGTTCCCGAGCGCGAGGTCAGCGTGTATCGCTTTGATGAGCTGTGGCGCGACGGGGATCGGCGCGGGTTTGTGATCGAGTGCTCGTCCGGGACCTATGTGCGGTCGCTGATCATGGCGCTGGGCGACGCGTACTGCTTGGAGTTGCGGCGCCTGGCGATCGGGGAGTTCTCGGTTGACGATGCCGGGCGTTTCATCGGGCTCAACGATGCGCTTTCGTTTCTTCCGGCCGTTCAGCTTGAGCCCGACGACGCGAAACGCGCGGGGCACGGGGTTTCTACCCCCTATAGGGGGCAAAACTCCCCAGACCCCGTGCGGTTGCTGGATGCCGACGGGCTGATCGCGATCGCCGAGCCGCGCGACGGCATGCTCAAGCCGATCGTGGGCTTTCGCGGGTAAGGTCTCGCGCGCAATGCAGGTGACCCCACTGGCAGATGTGAAGCACCGGCCGCGGCGCGTCGCGGTCGGCGAGTTTGACGGCGTGCACCTGGGCCACCGCGAGGTGATCTCCGGCAGCGACACGGTCCTGACCTTCGAGCCCCACCCGGCCGTGGTGGTCCACCCCGAACGGGCCCCGAAGCTGCTGACGAGCCTCGCGGTCAAGGCCGACCTGGTTGCGACCCTGGGGGTTCAGGAGCTGGTGGTGATTCCCTTTGACCAGGGCTTCGCCCACCAGAGCCCGCAGGAGTTCATAGATCACGTGCTGGTCGAGCGCCTGGGGGCTACCCACGTGTCGGTCGGCGACAACTTCCACTTCGGCTTCCGCGCCTCCGGTGACGTCAGCCTGCTGCGTGCCGACCCGCGCTTTGAGACCCGCGTGGTGAGCCTGGTTGAGGCCAACGGCGAGACGATCTCCTCAAGCCGGATCCGCTCGCTGATCGCCGCCGGGGACGTGCGCGCCGCGGCGCGCATCCTCGGGGCTGAGTTCCGCATCCGCGGGCCGGTCGTCGGGGGGGACAAGCGTGGGCGCGAGCTCGGGTTTCCGACCGCCAACATCGTCCCCGATCCGGCGCTGATCAAGCCCGCCGACGGCGTCTACGCGTGCCGCGCCGGGGACCATGCGGCGGCCGTGAACGTCGGTGTGCGGCCGACGTTCGGCAACGACCTGACGCCGCTGATCGAGGCCTACCTGATCGATTTCACGGGCGACCTCTACGGCCAGGAGCTGACGCTCGAGTTCGTCGCCCGGCTGCGCGGTGAGCTGGCCTTCGACAACGTCGAGGATCTGGTCGCCCAGATGCGAGTCGACGTCGAGAACACCCGGAAGCTGGTGTCCTGAGCCTGCTAACTTGGTCCGCCGCATATGACTTTGACCCAAGAGAAGAAGCTTGAGCTGACAGCGAAGTTCGGCTCCTCGCCCGCGGACACCGGCAAGACCGAGGTCCAGGTCGCCCTGCTCACCGAGCGGATCAACCAGCTCACCGACCACCTGCGCACCCACAAGAAGGACCACCACTCACGCCGTGGGCTGCTGACGCTGGTCGGCCGTCGTCGCCGCCTGCTGGACTACCTCCAGCGTGACGACCTGGAGCGCTACCGCGCGCTCATCAAGGAACTGGGCCTCCGGCGCTAGCGCTCAAACGACGGAGCACAGCCGGTCAGGCGACACTCCGTTCCCGGGGCCGCGAGCGCCGCGCGGACGAGCGACAGATGGCGCTCCATCGATTCGGGGCCAAGCTCGTCTGAGACCATGCAGACGCCCTTCAGCAGCATTAGCGCGTCGCTGCCTGTGACACCGTCGCGGACCAGCCCGAGCTTGCGGTCGTGGTTGAGGCTCTCATCCATCAGCTCGACGAGCTCGGTGTGTGCTTTGCGCAGCTCGGGGTTGGCGAGGAACTCCTGCTCGCCGACGGCCTCGAACATCGAGCGGCTCATCTCCTGGCGTTCGGCGATCTCCTCAAGGATCCCGAACAGCACACCCTGATCGCCGGCGTTCCTGATCCGGGCGCGCATGTCATCGGCCGCCTGGTCGATCTGATCGGCCAGCACAGCGATGATCAGATCCTGCTTGGTCGGGAAGTTCCGGAACAGGGTCGCGCGGCCGACGCCCGCGCGCTCGGCGATCTCACCGACACCGACATCCAAGCCGCGTTCGCGGAACAGCACGCTGGCTGCTCCAAGCACGCGTTCCCGGTTGCGGGCCGCATCGGCCCGCTGCCGGCGTTCAACGCCGGGCAGCGGGTCAGCGGAAGGCTCTTGGCGCGTGGTCGCCATGAACCAAGCGTAGTGCCGTTCGCCGCGGTTCAGGCCGGTACCGGCATCGCCGTGACGTCGATGTTCTCTACGTGACGGGCACGCAGGAACAGGGCGAGCAGCACGGCACCCGCGGCCAGCATGATCGCCGCGGCCAGGAACGCGACGTGATAGCCGGACACGACCGCACCGACCTTGGCCAGCGGACTCGCCCCCGCAGTCTTCAACAGCCCGCTCGTGTGATCGGCTGACAAAGTCGCCAGGATCGCGAGGCCCAGCGAGCCCCCGACCTGCTGTGCGGAGTTGAACAGGCCCGAGGCCAAACCGGCATCGTCATTCTCGACGCCGGAGGTGCCGAGCAGGGTGATCGGCACGAACACCAGCCCCATGCCGATCGCCAGCGGAACCAGCCCAACCAGCAGGTCGACGACGTAGTGGGCGTGCAGCGTCGGTACCCGCGTCAGCCACAGCAGCCCGGCGGTCGCCAGCGCCAGGCCGACGATCGACACGGCCCGCACCCCGAGCCGGGGCAGCAGCCCCTGGGAGATACCGGCGCCGACGACGATCCCAAGGGAGACGGGCAGGAACGCCAGCCCGGCGCGCAGCGGGCTGTAGTGCATGATCTCCTGGACATACAGGGAGGCGAAGTAGAACATGCCGAACATCCCTGAGGCGACCAACAGCATCACGACGTTGGAGGCCGAGATCGATCGGATCCGGAAGATAGAGAGCTTCACCAGCGGTGCGGCGCTGCGCGACTCCAGCAGCACGAAGGCCGCCAGAGCCAGTGCGCCGCCCACGAGGAAGGCAAGCGTGCCCGGATCGCCCCAGCCCCAACTGGTCGACTTGACGATCCCGAAGACCAGCGCCAGCAGGCCGCCGGTGACTATCACCGCACCGGCCAGATCAAAGCGCCGGTGACCCAGGTCCGCGGTCGACTCCGGCACGAAGCGGTAACTCGCCAGCACGGTCAGGAGCCCGACGGGCACGTTCACGAAGAAGTTCCAGCGCCACGACACCAGGTCGGTCAGCACACCTCCGAGCAGCAGGCCAAAGGCCGCACCGCCGGCCGCGATCGCCGACCAGACGCCGAGCGCCTGGGTGCGCTCCTTGTTGTCCTGGAAGGTGGTCATGATGATCGACAGCGCCGCGGGGGAGACCATCGCACCGCCCAGGCCCTGGAGACCGCGGCCGACGATCAGCCAGGTCGAGTCCTGGGCCAGGCCGTTCAGCAGTGAGGCGACCGAGAACAGCGCCACGCCGGCGACGAACAAGCGGCGCCGGCCGAGCAGGTCGGCGGCACGTCCGCCGAGCATCAGGAAGCCACCGAAGATCAGCGTGTAGGCGTTGACCACCCACTGCAGGTTGGCGGCGGTGAAGTGCAGGCCGTTCTGCACGGAGGGGAGCGCGACGTTCACGATCGTGTTGTCGAGGATGACCATGAACTGCGCCATGCAGGCGATGACCAGGATCATCCATTTGTTTCGCGCCGCGGTTTCGGCGACTACAGACACTGGAACCTCCAGATTGATAGAAGAAACTGAGACGATGCGGTCCGCATAGAGTACATAACTGATACTCGCCGGTCCGCTTGTGTGATCAATTCACACTCCGCCTACGAACGGGCGGACCGGAATCCGACAAGCCCGCGAATAGGTGCTGCCGCTAGGATTGAGCTATTCGGAAAGAGACGAAAAGCAAGCTGAACTCGGCCGCCCGAAGGGCCGAGCAGAAGGGAAATTGAATATGTCTGACGTCACGCGCGTGACGCTGGAGATCTCCGGGAAGGAGATCTCGTTTGAGACCGGAAAGCTGGCCAAACAGGCTTCCGGCGCCGTCGTGGTGCGCTCAGGGGACACGATGGTCCTCAACACCGCCGTGATCGGCAACCTCCGCGATACCGACTTCCTGCCGCTCACCGTCGATGTCGAGGAGCGGATGTACGCAGCCGGCAAGATCCCCGGCAGCTTCTTCAAGCGCGAGGGCCGCGCCGGCGAGAAGGCGATCCTGACCGCGCGGATGATCGACCGCCCGATCCGCCCCCTGTTCCCCAAGGGCTGGCGCCATGAGACCCAGCTCGTCGCGATCCCGCTGTCAGTCGACCATGTGAACCCCTACGACATGCTCGCGATCAACGGCGCCTCCGCCGCGCTGCAGCTGTCCGGTGCGCCGGTCGCCGCCGCTGTCGGCGCCGTCCGGATCGGCAAGGTCGAGGGCAACTTCGTGGTCAACCCGGAGGAGACCGACCTCGCTGAGAGCACCGACCTGGACCTGATCGTCGCCGGCACCGCCGAGGGCATCACGATGGTCGAAGCGGGCGCCAACGAGATCCCCGAGGCGGAGATCCTCGACGCGCTGGACATCGCCCACGACGCGATCAAGAAGCTGGTCGCGGCCCAGACCGAGCTGAAGCAGAAGGCCGGCAAGCCGACGATCGAGTTCGAGGACCCGGGCGTCGCCCCGGACCTGTATGAGCAGGTCAAGGCCAGCCACGGGGCCGCCCTGGAAGCGGCGACCCAAGTCGAGGACAAGCTCGAGCGCCAGGACGCGACCGAGCAGGCGAAGGCCCAGATCGTCGCTACCTACGCACCCGACCCGGAGTCAGAGGGCCACGCCGAGGCCGCCGCGAACGCGCAGCGTGCCGCGGACAAGCTGGAGAAGCAGCTGATCCGCGAGCGGATCGCCGTCAAGAAGATCCGCCCCGACGGGCGTGCCTCCGAGGAGATCCGCCCGATCGACATCGAGGTCGGCGTCACGCCGCGCACGCACGGCTCGGCGCTGTTCACGCGCGGGCAGACCCAGGCGCTGTCAGTGGCCGCGCTGGGCACCACGCGGGAGGAGATGCGCCTCGACACGCTCGGCCTGGAAACGGCCAAGCGCTACTTCCACCACTACAACTTCCCGCCCTTCAGCGTCGGTGAGGCCGGGCGTCTGGGCGCGCCGAAGCGCCGCGACGTCGGCCACGGCGCGCTGGCCGAGCGGGCCCTGGTGCCGGTGATCCCGACCCAGGAGGACTTCCCCTACACGATCCGCGTGGTCTCGGACATCCTCGAGTCCAACGGCTCCTCATCGATGGCCTCGGTGTGCGGCTCCTCGCTGTCGCTGATGGACGCCGGCGTGCCGCTGAAGAAGCCGGTCGCCGGTATCGCGATGGGCCTGATCAAGGAGGGCGATGACTACATCGTCCTGACCGACATCGCCGGCGTCGAGGATCACCTCGGCGACATGGACTTCAAGGTCGCCGGCACCCATGACGGCATCACGGCGCTGCAGATGGACATCAAGATCACGGGCGTCAGCTTTGAGATCATGCGTGACGCGCTGGCCCAGGCCAAGGCCGCGCGCGAGTTCATCCTCTCCAAGATGCACGCGGTGATCGACGCGCCGCGCGGCGAGCTGTCCAAGTACGCGCCGGGCATCTCGACGATCAGCATCGACCCGGAGAAGATCGGCCTGCTGATCGGCAAGGGCGGGGAGACGATCCGCGCCCTGCAGGAGGAGTTCGAGTCCCAGATCGACGTGAACGACGAGGGCCAGGTCCTGGTATATGCTGCCAACCGCGAGCTCGGCGACGGCCTGGTCGACCGGATCCGCTCAATGACCAAGGAGGTCGAGGTCGGTGACGAGTTCACGGGCAAGATCGTGAAGACCACCACCTTCGGCGCCTTCGTCGAGCTTGCCAAGGGCACCGACGGCCTGCTGCACATCTCCAACATCGCGCCCGGCAAGCGGATCGCGACCGTTGAAGAGGTGCTCAACAAGGGTGATGACGTGTCCGTCAAGGTGGTCGAGGTCGACCGCGAGCGCGGCCGTATCGGTCTGCGTCTGGCGGACGATCCGGACATCGCCGGCAAGTCCAAGGAGGAGCTGGCCGACCTGGTCGCCGCTGATAACGCCCGCGGCGGTTCCGGCG
>JAFMRN010000011.1 GCA_017354065.1 Solirubrobacterales bacterium | reverse complement strand
CAAGGCGGCCAGGGCGGCCAAGGTCAGGGCGGCGGACAGCGCGGCCAGGGCGGAGCTCCGAGCGGTGGCACTGCGCCCCAAGGTGGTAACTCCTGATGCTTGCTCCTAAACGTGTAAAGCACCGCAAGGTGCACCGCGGCCGGCGTGCGGGCCTGTCTCGTGGCCAGGTCAAGGTGCAGTTCGGTGAGTACGGACTGAAGACCCTGGATGACGGCTGGATCACGGCCCGTCAGATCGAGGCGGCGCGTATCGCGATGACCCGCAAGATCCGGCGTGGCGGCAAGGTCTGGATCAACGTCTACCCCGACAAATCCTTCACCAAGAAGCCGGCCGAGACCCGCATGGGCTCCGGTAAGGGCTCACCGGAAGGCTGGGTCGCGGTGGTCAAGCCGGGGCGCGTGATGTTCGAGCTGTCCGGCGTACCCGAGCCGCTGGCGCGCGAGGCGATGCGCCTGGCAGGTCACAAGCTGCCCGTCCGCACCAAGTTCGTGATGCGAGAGGACGGCTGATGACCAAGACCACAGAGTTGCGCGAGCTGCCCGACAACGAGCTTCGCGAGCACATTGAAAACGCGCGGAAGGAACTGTTCGGACTGCGCTTCCAGCACGCCACCGGCGAGCTGGAGAACACGGCGGGGCTGTCCGCCGCAAAGAAGGAGATCGCGCGGGCACTGACCGTCGCGAAGGAACGTGGAATCGAGACCGCAAATGGCTGACGAGACTGAGACAAACGAAGCGGAGACCCCGGCACCGGAAGCGTCCGCTCCCGAGGCTGAGGCCCCGACGCCCGAGGCAGAGGCTGAGGCGCCCGCGCCTGAAGCAGAGGCTGAGGCACCCGCGCCCGAGGCAGAGGCTGAGGCACCGGTCGCTGAGGAGCCGAGCGAGCCCGCGGCTGAGGCGGAAGCGCCCGTTGAGGACGCGCCGCCGATCGTGCCGCTGACGGCCAAGGAGCGCAAGGAGAAGATCCGCCAGGAGAAGATCGCCAAGGCCGGCGTCAAGCCCCAGCGCAGTGCCCAAGAGCGCCAGTCAGAGCGTGACGAGACCCGTGCGGCCAAGGCCAAGGCCCGCAGCCGGCGGCGCCAGCAGGAGCGCGCCAAGTACCAGGCGGCCGAGCACGACACCAGCCAGACGCCGCCGCGTGAGCACGTCACCGGCTCCAAGCAGACGCGCCAGGGCGTGGTCGTCTCCGACCGTGCAGAGAAGACGATCACGGTCCGGATCGACATCTCCCGCCAGCACCGCAAGTACAAGAAGATCGTGCGCAGCTCGATGACGCTGCACGCCCATGACGCGAGCAATGACGCGAACATCGGCGACACCGTCACCGTGCAGGAGTGCCGACCGCTGTCCGCGACCAAGCGCTGGCGCCTGGTCGAGGTTGTGGAAAGGGCTAAGTAAGGCCATGGTTCAGAACGAATCGCGGCTGAAGGTCGCCGACAACACCGGCGCCCGGGAAGTCCTGGTGATCCGCGTCCTCGGTGGCTCACGCCGCCGCTACGCTGGCGTTGGCGACATTGTCAAGGCGACCGTCAAGCAGGCCAGCCCCCAGGGGGCGGTCAAGAAGGGTGACGTCGTCGACGCGGTCGTCGTTCGCACCCGTAAGGCCTATGGCCGTGAAGACGGCACCTACATCGCATTTGACGAGAACGCTGCAGTGATCATCGACAAGGACAACAACCCGCGCGGAACCCGCATCTTCGGGCCGGTAGCCCGTGAGCTGCGTGAGCGCAACTTCATGAAGATCGTCAGCCTCGCGCCGGAGGTGCTCTAGTCATGCCCGCGCGGATCAGAACCGACGACGAAGTGATCGTGATCTCCGGCAAGGACCGCGGCAAGAAGGGCAAGGTGCTGCGCGTCGACCCGGCCAAGCAGAAGGTCTACGTACAGGGCCTGAACATCGTCAAGCGCCACCAGCGCCCGCAGCAGACGCTGCAGGGCATGACCGGTGGCGGCGTGATCGAACAAGAGGGTCCGATCCACGTGTCCAACGTGGCGCTGATTGACCCCAAGGACGGTAAGCCGACCCGGATCGGGATCGAGACTGAAGACGGCAAGCGCTTCCGCGTTGCCAAGCGGAGCGGGACGAGGCTCGACTGATGGCTGAAGCACGACTGAAGACCAAGTACAACTCCGAGGTTCGCCAGCAGCTGATTGAGCGCTTCGGCTACAGCTCGCCGATGCAGGCACCGCGGATCACCAAGATCACGGTGAATATGGGTGTCGGCGACGCCAAGCAGGACTCCAAGATGCTGGAGGCCGCGCAGGACCAGCTCGGCGCGATCACCGGCCAGAAGCCGAACATCCGCCGCTCGCGCAAGTCCATCGCCCAGTTCAAGCTGCGCGAGGGCATGCCGGTCGGCCTGACCGTGACGCTCCGCGGCGACCGCCAGTACGAGTTCATCGACCGCCTGGTGTCGGTCGCCTTCCCGCGCCTGCGTGACTTCCAGGGGATCAGCGTGAAGAGCTTCGACGGCCGCGGCAACTACAACCTCGGCATCCGCGAGCAGACGATCTTCCCCGAGATCAACTACGACTCGATCGATCAGACCCGCGGTCTGGACATCGCGATCACCACCACGGCCAAGACCGACCCGGAAGCGTTCGCGCTGCTGGAGGCGATCGGACTGCCGTTCTCCAAGCGCAACCGGCCCGCCTGGGCCCCGGCAGCCGACGAAAGCTGAGAAACAAACATGGCCAAGACTTCACAGAGGGTCCGCCAAGCGCGGCCAAACAAGTTCAAGACCCGCGACTACACCCGCTGCCGCCGCTGTGGCCGTAGCCGCTCCGTGTACCGCAAGTTCGGGCTCTGCCGTATCTGCCTGCGCGACCTGGCGCACAACGGCTTTGTCCCGGGCATGACCAAGTCAAGCTGGTAACCGACCAAGGGATATCGATATATGTCTATGACTGATCCCGTGGCGGACTTCCTTACCCGCCTGCGTAACGCCGCCAAGGCTCAGCACCATCAGGTGATCATTCCGGCCTCCAAGCTCAAGAAGGAGCTGGCCAGGATCCTGAAGGAGCAGGGTTACATTGAGGCGTACTCGCTGATCCCCCACTCAGAGGGGCATCGCGGTGAGCGAATCGTCGTCACGCTGAAGTACACGAACGACCGTAAGCCGGTGATCACCGGACTGCAGCGCGTCAGCCGTCCCGGCCAGCGCGAGTACGTCTCCCATGCCCAGATCCCCAAGGTTCACGGCGGCATCGGCACGGCGATCATCTCCACGTCCCACGGCGTCCTGACCGGCCACGAGGCCCGCCACGCGGGTGTCGGCGGCGAGGTCGTGGCTAAGGTCTGGTAGGTCGCAAATGTCTCGAATTGGCAAACAACCGATCACCGTCCCCAGCGGCGTGACCGTCACGATCGAGCCTGAGCGGGTCACCGTGAAGGGCCCCAAGGGTGAGCTGTCAGAGCGCGTCAAGCGCGACATCTCGATCACCCAGGAGGGTGACCAGGTGCTGGTCACGCGCCCGACCGATCGTGGTGAGCACCGCGCGCTGCACGGACTGACCCGGACGCTCGTGGCGAACATGGTCCACGGCGTGACCCAGGGCTTTGAGAAGAACCTCGAGATCCAGGGCGTCGGCTACCGCGCGCAGCTGAAGGGCAAGGACCTGGAGCTGGCGGTCGGCTACAGCCACCCGGTCAGTGTGCCGGCCCCGGAGGGCATCACCTTCGAGGTGCCGCAGCCGACCAGGATCAGCGTCAAGGGCGCGTCCAAGCAGCAGGTCGGCGAGATTGCCGCGTTCATCCGCAAGCAGCGCAAGCCCGAGCCCTACAAGGGCAAGGGCATCCGCTATGAGGGCGAGTACGTGGTCCGGAAGGTTGGTAAGCGAGCATGACCGTCAAAAGCAAGCAGGACGCGCGGCTCAAGCGCCGTCGCCGCGTTCGCGCCAAGGTGTCCGGCACCCCCGAGCGCCCGCGCATCTCGGTGTTCCGCTCCAACAAGGGCATCTCCGCCCAGCTCATCGATGACATCGCCGGCCGCACGCTGGCGTCCGTCAACTGGACAGAGCCGGCCTTCAAGGAGCTGTCCGGAGTCGAGCAGGCCAAGGCCGTCGGTGCCGAACTTGCCGGCCGTGCCAAGGCAGCCGGGATCAACGCCGCGGTGTTTGACCGCGGCGGCTACCTGTACCACGGGCGTGTGCAAGCGCTCGCCGACGGTGCCCGTGAGGGCGGGCTGAGTTTCTAAGCTGGGACATCCACACATGGCATCACGTGACAGAACAGTTTCCCCCGCCGGCCTGGACCTCCAGGAGCGGGTTGTCGAGATCAACCGCGTGGCGAAGGTCGTCAAGGGCGGCCGCCGCTTCTCCTTCACGGCGCTGGTCGTGGTCGGTGACGAGCGCGAGGTCGTCGGCGTCGGCTATGGCAAGGCCAACGAGGTCCCGGTCGCGATCCAGAAGGGCGTTGAGCACGCCAAGAAGAACCTCTACCGGGTTCCCAAGCACGGCTCCACGATCACTCACCAGACCACCGGCATCTTCGGCTCCGGCCGCGTGTTCCTGAAGCCGGCGTCACCCGGTACCGGCGTGATCGCCGGCGGCGGCGTCCGCGCCGTGCTCGAGCTCGCCGGGATCCACGACATCCTGTCCAAGTCGCTCGGCTCCCAGAACCCGATCAACCTCGTCAAGGCGACCATGGCCGGCCTGGAAGACTTGCGCACCCCGGAAGAGGTCGCGGAGCTGCGTGGCCTGTCCGTCAACGCGGTCCTGGGCCTGAACCAGTGCGGCTCAGAGGCCGAGGCCGAGACCGCGACGTTGTCCGCGGAGGAGCCGGTTGAGGCATGAGCTCGGTCAAGGTCACCCAGACGAAGTCAAAGAACGGGTCCGACAAGCGCCAGCTCGACACGCTGCGCTCACTCGGCCTGCGCCGGATCGGCCACACCGTCGAGGTGCAGGACAACCCGGCGATCCGCGGAATGCTGCACAAGGTCCGCCACCTGGTTGAGGTTTCAGAGTCATGAGCAACGAACAGCCCAAGGGCCTGCACAATCTGGCGCCCGCTGAAGGCAGCCGCAAGCCGCGCAAGCGTGTGGGACGCGGTAACTCCTCGGGCATGGGCAAGACCTCCGGCCGCGGCCAGAAGGGTTATGGCAGCCGCTCAGGCTCCAAGGACCGGGCCCGCTTTGAGGGCGGCCAGATGCCGATCCATATGCGGATGCGCAAGCTGCGCGGCCCGCACATGAAGAAGTCGATGGCCTTTGAGCCGTTCCGCACCCACACCCAGCCGGTCAACCTCTCCTCACTGGAGACCCGGTTCGAGTCCGGTGCCACGGTAACCCCGGAGCAGCTGGCCGCCGCCGGCTTGGCTAAGGCCAAGGACGTGCCGGTCAAGATCCTGGCGAAGGGCACCCTGTCAAAGGCGCTCACGGTTCAGGCGCACGCGTTCTCCAAGAGCGCGGCCCAGGCGATCGAGGCGGCCGGCGGCAAAGCCGTTGTAATAGAGGCGGCGCCTCACGTAATTGGGGAGGGGCCCGCCTCCGCGGCCACGTTGGCCGCTCCGGCACCCTCCAGCGAGCCCAAAGCCGGTAGCGACGCCTAAAGCGTCCGGTCTGGTTCACTAAGGGCCATGATTTCCACGATCCTGGGCGCCTTCCGCGTCAAGGAGATCCGCAACAAGCTGCTGTTCACGGCGGCGCTGCTGGCCCTCTACCGGCTCGGTTCCTACCTGCCCGCGCCCGGGATCAACGCGCACGCCGCCCAGGCGATCCAGAGCCAGCTGGGCAGCTCCGGCATCTTCGGCCTGATGAACACGCTGAACGGCGGTGGCCTGAGCCGGATCGCGGTGTTCTCGCTGGGGATCATGCCGTTCATCACCAGCTCGATCATCTTCCAGCTCCTGCAGGTGGTCGTGCCGTCGCTGGAGCAGCTGCGCAAGGAGCCGACCGGCCAGGAGAAGCTGACCCAGTACCAGCGCTATCTGACCGTCGGACTGGCCTTCGCCCAATCGGTCGGCTACGTGTTCCTGTTCCGCAGCCTGGAAAAGCAGGCCGGCACGACCCTGATCGCGGACTTCAACCTGGCCAAGGTGCTGTTGATCGCCCTGACCCTGACGGCGGGCACGATCCTGTTGATGTGGTTCGGCGAGCTGATCACCCAGCGCGGGATCGGCAACGGGATCTCCCTGATGATCTTTGCGTCAATCGTGTCGCGGATCCCCTCGGGCATCCAGAGCTGGTGGAACTCCGACAACGCCACCTTCAAGGTGATGATGCCGTTTCTCGCCGTGCTGATCGTGGCCGCGATCGTGTACGTGACCGAGGGCAAGCGCCGCATACCGATCCAGTACGCGCGACGCCAGGTCGGCCAGCGGATGGTCTCCGGCCAGCAGACCTTCATGCCCCTGCGCGTCAACATGGCCGGCGTGATCCCGGTGATCTTCGCGGCCACCGTGATGACGATCCCGCCGACCGTCGGCTCGATGATCGGCAAGAACAAGCGCGGATTCGGGACCGACCTGTCCAACTTCTTCGCGCCCAACGGCTGGCACTACGTGCTGGGTGAGTGCATCCTGATCATCCTGTTCACGTACTTCTATACGGCCGTCACCTTCAACCCCGTGGAGCAGTCCGATGACCTGCGCAAGGCCGGCGGCTTCATCCCCGGGGTCAGGCCCGGACGTCCGACCGCGGAGTTCCTGGACCGGATCCTCGCCCGGCTGACGCTGCCCGGCGCGCTGTTCCTGGCGGCGGTCGCCGCGCTGCCCGCGCTGCTGATCTCCAGTACCGGTGCGAGCTTCGCCTTCGGCGGCACCTCGATCCTGATCGTGATCGGCGTCGCGCTGGACACGATCAGACAGCTCGAGGCGCAGCTGCAGATGCGCAACTACGAGGGCTTCCTCAAGTAGCTTGACGCTGTGTAGACGCGGATGTCCGCTCCCTGTAGCGGGCATCTAAATACTTGTCTAAACGTCGCCCTCGTCGTCAGGGGCGGCGGCTACAAACGTAGGGATGTCAACTGTCCGCCCTCGCGGAGCGTCCCCAACCAGCCGCGAGCCCCGGAAACTCGGTAACCGCCCGGTACTGGACGGCATCCGCGGGATCGCGGTCCTGCTGGTGATCATGTTCCACACCGACGTCCTGCACAACGGGTCGATCGGCGTCGACATGTTCTTCGTGTTGTCGGGCTTCCTGATCACGGCGCTGCTGCTCGAGGAGTGGGAGGGCAAGGGGCGGATCAGCCTGAAGAGCTTCTACGCGCGCCGCGCGCGGCGGCTGCTGCCCGCCCTGATCTGGGTTGTGATCGCCGTTGCGATCGTCGGGATCTTCAACGCCAGGATGCTGTCCGGGCTCGGCTGGCCGGTGGGGATCCAGGCGCTGATAGCGCTGCTGTTCGTCAACAACCTGATTCAGACCTTTGAGCCGGTCGGGCACATGGGCGTGCTGGGGCCGACCTGGTCGCTCGCCCAGGAGGAGCAGTTCTATTTGATCTGGCCCTTGGTGCTGCTGGCGGCGCTGCGCCGCGGGATCGGGCCGCGCGCGATCGCGGTCGCGTTGGGGGTCCTGATCGCGGGCCTGTGGCTGATCGAACCGCACATCGACAGCGCCCTGCCCGCCAGCTACAACAACTACTACTCACCGATCGACCGCTCGACCGAGCTGATGCTCGGCTGCCTGGCGGCGTTCATCTGGCGCCACCGGCTGGTCAGGCTGCCCTCCGGCTGGGTCGCCGGGCTGTGCGCGGCGGTCCTGCTGGTCGTCTGGGTGTGGCTGCTGCGACTTGACGGCGCCGGCAGGTGGCGCGTCGGCTACCTCGGCGCGAGCGCGCTGGCCGTGCCGATGCTATTGATGCTGCTCCAAGCGCCCAACAGCCCGGTCGCGCGGCTGCTCGGTTGCGGACCCTTGCGCTTCATCGGCCGCATCTCCTACTGCGTGTATCTGGTCCACCTGCCGTTGCGCAGCTTCGTCTACTGGAAGCGCCCGCACGTCTCCCACCTCGATCACTTCCTGATGGTTGCCGCGGGCGCGATCGTTCTCGGCGCGCTGTCGTGGTGGCTGCTGGAGTCAAGGATCATCGCCCGGGGGCGGCGGTCCTTAATGACCGAATCAGACACCAACTCGCAGCTAAGCCGAGCAATCCGAGTAACATCCCGCGCCTGATGCCTGAGCTGAACCTGATCCTGATCGGTCCGCCCGGGGCCGGCAAGGGCACCCAGGCGGACCGGCTGCGCGAAGACTTCAAGTTGCCCTTCATCTCCACCGGGGACATCTTCCGGGCTCATGTGAAGAATGAGACCGAGCTCGGCAAGCAGGTCAAGTCGATCCTCGACTCCGGCGGGCTGGTCCCCGACGAGCTGGTGCTGGAGATCGTGGCCGGCCGCCTAGATGAGGACGACGTCCAGGACGGGTTCATCCTCGACGGGTTCCCGCGCACGATCCCCCAAGCCGAGGCGCTAAATGAGCGGCTCCAGAAGGAGGGTCGCCGGCTGACCGCCGCGATCCTGATCGACGTGCCCGACGAGGAGGTCATCAAACGGATCTCCGGACGTCGCCAGTGCGTCAAGAACGGCCACATCTACAACGTGCACTTCGATCCGCCCAAGAACGAGGACATGTGCGATCAGGACGGCAGCCGCCTGATCCAGCGCGACGACGACAAGCCGGACGTCGTGGCCAAGCGCTTGAAGGAGTATCAGGACAGCACCTCGCCGCTGATCGACTTTTACGACCGCGAGGGGATCCTGCGCCGGATTGACGGAACCCGGTCAGCGACCGAGGTACACGATCACATCCGCGCTGTGATCGCCACGTTGCGGCTCGAAGACAACGTTTAGTCCCTGAGGCCGGACGATGGCGATCATCAAGAAAAGCGCGGAGGAGCTCGACAAGATGGCCGCTGCCGGCAGCGTCCTGGTCAAGACCATGGACCTGCTGGAGGCCAAGATCCGGCCCGGCGTCACCACCAAGGAGCTGGATGAAGCGGCCGAGAAGTTCATTCGCTCCCAGGGCTGTGTGCCCGCATTCAAGGGCTACCGCGGGTTTCCGGGCTCGATCTGCGCGAGCCCCAACCACATGGTGGTCCACGGCATCCCCGGTCCCTACAAGCTGGCCAAGGGCGACATCCTGTCGGTCGACATCGGCGTGATCAAGGACGGCTGGGTGGCTGACGCCGCGCGAACGTTCGCCGTCGGGACGATCTCCGCGGAGGCCACCAAGCTCTTGGACGTGACCCGCGAGTCGCTGTTCCGCGCCGTCGAGCAGTGCCGGCCCGGTCGTCATCTCGGCGATGTCTCCTGGGCGGTCCAGGAGCATGTCGAGGAGAACGGCTTCTCGATCATCCGCACGCTCGTGGGACACGGCGTGGGCCGCGACATGCACGAGGACCCCCAGGTCCCCAACTACGGCCGCCCAGGCACCGGCGTCACGCTCGAGCCCGGCATGGTGCTGGCCGTCGAGCCGATGGTCAACATCGGCAAGCACACCGTCCGGATGGGCAATGACGGCTGGTCGATCTACTCCCAGGACAGCACGCTCGCGGCGCACTTCGAGTTCACGATCGCGATCACCGCTGACGGCCCGCGGGTGCTGACTCCCTGGCACGAGGTCGCCGGCCGGGCGGCCGCCTGATCTGCGAATCCGCCCGCGGTGCCGCGTATGCTGAACTGCCCGGGGGCTCGGCGCCTGGACCCAAAATCCTGCTGCTACTATCCCTCGACGCGTGTGCAGTGCGCCCTTAGCGCTGGACGCAATCTCCGTCGCCGGTAGCGGCGGCCGTAACGGTCGCCAGAGCTGGGGCGGAATTCATTGCCAAGAAGATCACGACGAGAGAGACGACGTGAAAGTACGACCGTCGGTCAAGCCGATGTGCGAAAAATGCAAGATCATCCGCCGGAACGGTCGTGTCCTGGTGATTTGTTCAAACCCGCGACACAAGCAGCGGCAGGGCTAAATGGCGCGTATTTCAGGCGTAAACATCCCGCTCAACAAGCGGGTTGAGATCGGTCTCACCTACATCTACGGGATCGGTCGTTCGACTTCCAACAAGCTTCTGGCCGAGCTCGGCATCGAGCCCGACCGCAAGGTCCGCGACCTGACCGAGGACGAGGTCGTCCGGCTCCGCGATCTGATCGACAACACGATCCTCGTGGAAGGCGACCTGCGCCGCGAGCGCTCCCAGAACATCAAGCGGCTGCAGGAGATCGGGTGCTACCGCGGCCTGCGCCACCGGCGCGGCCTGCCCGTCCGCGGTCAGAAGACCAAGACCAACGCCCGCTCACGCAAGGGCCCGAAGCGCATGTCGATCGCAGGCAAGAAGAAGGTGGCTAAGTAATGCCGGCAGCACGCCGTCCCCGCGCCGGCCGTAAGCGCGTTCGCAAGAACGTTCCGCTCGGCCAGGCCCACATCAAGACCAGCTTCAACAACACGATCGTCTCGCTCGCAGACCGCGACGGCAACGTGATCGCGTGGGAGTCCGCCGGCGGCGCCGGGTTCAAGGGCTCGCGCAAGTCGACCCCGTTCGCCGCGCAGGTGACCGCCGACGCCGCCGCGCGCAAGGGCATCGAGCACGGCCTGCAAAAGGTCGAGGTTTTCGTCAAGGGTCCCGGCTCCGGGCGGGAGACCGCGATCCGCAGCCTCCAGGCCGCGGGTCTCGAGGTGACCGGCGTCAAGGACGTAACTCCACAGGCTCACAACGGCTGCCGCCCCCGTAAGCGGCGCAGGGTGTAAGACAGACATGGCTCGTGATACAGGTGCACAGTGCAAGCAGTGCCGGCGTGAGGGGCAGAAGCTGTTCCTCAAGGGCGAGCGCTGTCTGACCGACAAGTGCGGCGTCGAGCGCCGCGGTTACCCGCCCGGAGACCACGGGCGCGGCCGTCAAAAGCAGTCCGAGTACCGTGTCCAGCTGCGTGAGAAGCAGAAGGCCAAGCGCTACTACGGCGTGCTGGAGAACCAGTTCCGGATCTACTACGCAAAGGCCTCGCGCCAGCCGGGCGTCACCGGCGAGAACCTGCTGCGGGCGCTTGAGCTGCGCTTTGACAACGTGCTGGTCCGGCTCGGTTTTGCCTCCTCACGGCGTCAGGCGCGGCAGCTGATCCTGCACGGCCACTGGACCGTGAACGGTCGTCGCGTGAACATCGCCAGCTACCAGCTGCGCGAGAACGACGTGATCGCGATTCACCCGGCGTCTGCGAACGGCAGCGTCACCCAGGTGATCCGCGACGCGACCGAGCTGACCGGCCAGATTCCGGCCTGGCTGCAGGCCGATCACGACGGTCTCACCGCAAAGGTGCTCCGCAAGCCCGAGCGTCGCGAGATCGCGGCTCCGGTGCAGGAGCAGCTCATCGTCGAGCTTTATTCCAAGTAACAAGTATCTGACCGTCGCGATCCGGGCTTCAGGCGGGTCCGGATCGTGCCGGGACCCCGTTGCCGCCTGCGGTGAAGGCGGCCTCACCGCCGCGAGCGGCCACCACCACCCCCGAAGCTAGGAAACACGCGCAATGCTTGACTTCCAGGTCCCACGAATTTCCACAGAGTCCGTTGAAGAGAACCGGGGTTCGTTCACGATCGAGCCGCTGGACAGGGGCTTCGGCTACACCTTCGGCAACTCCCTGCGTCGTGTGCTCTTGAGCTCGCTGGCCGGCGCCGCGGTGACCTCGGTCCGGATTGAGGGCGTCGCGCACGAGTTCTCGACGATCCAGGGCGTGAAGGAAGACGTCACGGACATCGTGCTGAACCTGAAGGGGATCGTCGTGCGGCTGCACTCCGACGCGACCGAGGTTGAGGCGCCGCTGGTGGTCACCGGCCCGGGGGAGATCACCGCCAAGGACATCGACCTGCCTTCCGGCGTCGAGATTCTGAACCCGGACGCGCACATCGCGACGCTTGAGAAGAACACCAAGCTCGAGGTCTACCTGACCCTGGGCCGTGGCCGTGGCTACCGCCCCGCTGAGGAGAACAAGTCCGCCGATCAGCCGATCGGCGTGATCCCGATCGACTCGATCTTCTCACCGGTGCGCCGCGTCGCCTACAACGTCGAGCAGGCGCGCGTCGGCCAGAAGACGGACTTCGACAAGCTGACGCTCGACATCGAGACCGACGGCTCGATCGACCCGCACGCCGCGCTGCGTGAGGCGGCCGAGATCCTGATCTCACAGCTGGCGATCTTCACCGATGAGGACGCCGTGATCAAGCTGCGCGAGGGTGTCTCCGGCGGCGGCGCGCTGGACCAGGGTGCCGTGCTCGGTGGTGCCGGGGCTGTGGCCGGCGGCGGTGCCGGCAACGCGGCCGGCGGCCGTGCGCCCAACGCGATGGATGACATTCTGATCGAGGAGCTCGAGCTCGGTGTCCGCTCCTACAACTGCCTGAAGCGTGCCGGTATCCAGACCGTCGGCGACCTGGTCAACAAGACCGAGTCGGAGCTGAACGCGATCCCGAACTTCGGCAAGAAGTCGATCGACGAGGTCATCGAGACCCTGCACACTCGCGGCTTGGCCCTGCGCGACGGCTAAACTCGGGATTTCCGATGCGTCACCAAAGAAACCGATACCAGCTGTCCCGGTCCCCGTCGCACCGGAAGGCCCTGCTCATGAACCTGAGCAAGGCGATCATCGAGCACGAGCAGATTGAGACGACCGAGGCCAAGGCCAAGGCCGTCAAGCCTGAGATCGAGAAGCTCATCACCCTCGCCAAGCAGGGTGACCTGCACGCGCGCCGTCAGGCCCTGTCGGCGCTCGGCCAGGACAAGTTCACCGTCTACAAGCTCTTTGATGAGGTCGCCCCGCGTTACTCGGAGCGACCTGGCGGTTACACCCGGATCCTGAAGCTCGGCCCGCGGAAGTCCGACGCGACCGAGATGGTTCTGCTGGAGCTCGTCTAGCCGACGTAGTTCCAGCCGAAGGTCGCGGGCGAGTGACCCTGCGCGCGGACGTAGGACGCGGTCCACGTCGTGGTGCGCTTGTAGCCCTTCGGGATCGCGCGGGTGTAGGTCCGCGTCAGGCGCGTGAACACCAGCTGGCCGTGTGAACGCAGCGGCCGGGTGAGGACGAGCTTGACCGGGTAGGCCTTGTACTTGCCGTTCGCGCATGCGGGGTTGCAGTTGTTGAGCTGGTCATCACCGCTGCCCAACGCCTGCTTGGCGGTCCAGCTGCTCCAGTGGATCGGCTGCCTGATGGTGGCGCCGGCGAGAACCCCGGTTCCATCGCCGGTCCAGGTGATGTTGGCCGGCCTGATCGCCGTCTTGGCGCCGGAGCCCGTCAGCGCGGTCGGTGCCTTCGGCAGGCCCGCGGCCAGCGCGGCGGCCGGTGCCAGGCCGGCGATCGCGACGCCCAGCGCCACTGTTCTCTTCAGCTGCATGTTTCCCCTCTCGCGGTGTCGGTGAGGGAACGGTACCGCTGAACCTAAAGAGCCGGTTGCATATACCTGCAAAAGGCCGGTTTGAAAATTTGTGCAAACTGCTGTTTTGAATGTGCGGTTTGCACAAGAATCACCCCCCGTATTTAGAAACCGATCCGTGACGACGCGTCTGACGATCGAGTACGACGGTTCCGGTTTCGTGGGTTGGGCCCGCCAGCCCGGCCAGCGCACGGTGCAGGGCGCCGTTGAGGACGCGCTGGCCGTGATTCTGGGCTCGCGGGTGGACCTGGCTGTCGCGGGCCGGACCGACACCGGCGTGCACGCGCTCGCCCAGGTCGCCTCCTACGAGGGTCCGCCGGCGCGCGTCGACGGGCTCAACGCGCTACTCCCGCCGGACGTCGCGGTGCGCAGCTGCGAGCCGGCGCCCGATGGCTTCCACGCCCGCTTTGACGCCACCTCGCGGGCCTACTGCTACCGGGTGTTCGCGTCCCGCAGCAGGCCGGCGCTGGAGCGCGGCAAGGTGCTGCACTGGAACCACCGGTTCGAGTTCGAGCTGCTGGAGCGCTGCGCTGCGCTGCTGACGGGGACGCACGATTTCACCGCCTTCACGCCGACCGACACCTACCACGTCCGCTTCGACCGCGACGTTTACGCGGCCTTTTGGGAGGACCGCGGTGCCGGAGACCTGCGCTTCTGGATCGAGGCGGACACGTTCATGCGGAACATGAACCGGGCCCTGGTGGGCACGATGCTCGAGGTTGCCCGCGGGAAGCGGAGCGTCGATGATTTTGCCCGTCTATTAGACGGGCAGCACCGGTCCCAGGGGGGACCGACGGCTGCCGCGCACGGGCTGTACCTCGCGGGCGTCGGCTACGGCGGCGAGCGTGTGCTGAGCGCCGCGCCCACGTCTAGGATCGACGCTAATGCGCGTACTGCTGACCAATGACGACGGCATCGAGGCTGAGGGCATCCAGACATTGCGGCGGGCGCTGCTCGCGCATGTGCCGGGGATCGAGCTGATCGTGGTGGCTCCCGACGGCAACCGCTCGGCGATGGCACGGTCGATCACGACCCGGCGTCCGCTGTGGGTCGAGGAGGTCCCCTTTGACGACGGCCAGGTCG
Source organism: Solirubrobacterales bacterium (assembly GCA_017354065.1). Classification (GTDB taxonomy): domain Bacteria; phylum Actinomycetota; class Thermoleophilia; order Solirubrobacterales; family Solirubrobacteraceae; genus Palsa-465. Next base: position 3,641 of record JAFMRN010000011.1, on the reverse strand, counting down.
GCTATGCGACTGACGGCACGCCGGTGGACTGCGTGCGGCTGGCGAACCTCGGGCTGGTGGCCGGCTGGAAACCGGAGCTGGTGGTCTCAGGCATCAACCACGGCGCCAATCTCGGGGATGACATCACCTACTCCGGGACGGTGGCGGCGGCCTTTGAGGGCGTGGTGCTGGGCATCCCGGGCGTGTCGGTGTCCCAGCAGTCCGGCGCGCGCGAGATGGACTTCATCCGCACCGAGGCAAGCTTCGACTTTCGCGTCAGCGCCGGCTTCGCCGCCAGGCTGGTCGCGGACCTCACCCAGCTGCCACTGGATCCCGGGACGATCCTGAACGTGAACGCGCCCGGCTGTGAACCCAAGGGCGTGACGGTGGCGCCACTCGGGCGGCGGATCTACTCGGACGCGCTGAAGCTCGTCAAGGAGGGGGAGCCGGGGAGACGTCTGTACGGGATCTATGGGGATGCGGGCCACGACCCGAATGAGGTCGGGACCGACCTCGCGGCCGTTGCCGCCGGTCAGATCGCGATCACGCCCCTGCACCTCGATCACACCCACCGCCCGGGGCTCGAGAGCCTGTCCACCCACGACTTGGAGCACCTGCTCCGTGCCGCCGTCTGAGATAGAGGCTCGCGCGCGCGAGCTGCGTGAGCAGATCGACTACCACTCGCGCCGCTACTACGAGCACGACGATCCGGAGATCGGTGACGACGAATATGACGCGCTGCTGAACGAACTGCGCGCGCTGGAGGCAGCTCACCCTGAGTTGGTGACACCACAGTCACCAACTCAGCGAGTTGGAGGCGAACCGGTCTCGGACCTGGTCAAGGTCCGCCATCTCCAGCGGATGCTGTCGCTTGCCAACGCGCACAACCGTGAGGAGCTGCTCGCCTGGGTCCAGCGGATGCGCAACTACCTCGCGCGCGAGGGGATCGCCGAGCCGCGGTTCCGGTTTGTCGCCGAGCCGAAGATCGACGGCCTGGCGATCTCGCTGATCTACCGCGACGGGGTCCTGGAGCGCGGAACCACGCGCGGCAACGGGGAGATCGGGGAGGACGTCACTCACAACATCCGCACGATCGGGCAGATCCCCGAGCGTCTGGATCAGGCGCCTGCTTTGGTGGAGGTGCGCGGCGAGGTGTACATGTCGCTGCCCGACTTCGCGGGGCTGAACGAGCGGCGTGCCGCGGCCGGGCTATCGACGTTCATGAACCCGCGCAACTCCGCGGCGGGGACGATCAGACAGCTTGACCCGCGGCTGGCGGCGGAGCGCCCGTTGAGCTTCTGGGCCTACCAGGTGGGTGTGACAGAGGGGCTTGAGCTGCACTCCCACTGGGACGCCCTGCAATGGTTGGCGGAGCGTGGTTTCCCGATCCACCCGGACGTGAAGGTCCTGGACTCGGAGACCGAGGTGATCGCCCAGTGCGAGGCCTGGGAGGAACGCCGCGGGTCGCTTGAGTTCGAGATCGACGGGGTCGTCGTCAAGCTCGATGACTACGAGCTCCAGCGCCGCCTGGGCGTGGTCGGGCGCGAGCCGCGCTGGGCAATCGCCTGGAAGTTCCCGCCGACCACGGCCGTCACCCGGCTGCGCGCGGTGCACTGGAACCCCGGGAAGTTCGGGGACCTGCACCCTTACGCGGAGCTTGAGCCCGTGCAGGTTGGGGGCGTCACGATCAAGCTGGCGACGCTGCACAACGAGGAGGACTTGGAGCGCAAGGACATCAGGCCGGGGGAGGAGGTCATCGTGCTGCGCGCCGGTGACGTGATCCCCCAGGTCGTCTCACCGGCTCCGCATGTGGCCGAGCGCGGGGACCGGCCCGACCCGCCCAAGGTGCCCGCCGCCTGCCCAGTGTGCGGAACGCCGACCGAGAAGCCCGAGGACTCGGTCTTCACGCGCTGTCCCAACCACGACTGCCCCGGCCGGCGCTGGCAGCTCTTGACCTCCTTCGCCGCCGTGATGGATATCGACGGCCTGGGCGAGAAGCTCGTCACCAAGTTCATGGAGCTCGACTGGGTCCGCACCGCGGCGGACTTCTATCGGCTGGAGACCGACCAGGTCGCATCTCTGGAGGGGTTCGGGGAGAAGTCGGCCGCCAAGCTGATCGCCGCGATCGAGGCCTCCAAGCGACAGCCGTTCGGCCGCGTGCTGTTCGCGGTCGGGATCGAGGAGGTCGGTAACGTCACCGGCACCGCGCTGGCCCAGCAGTTCCGGACCGTGGACGCGCTGCTGGCGGCCCCGGTGGAGGCGATCGATGAGACGCCCGGCGTCGGACCGAAGATGGCCGCGAAGATCCACCGCCAGCTGGCCGATCCGGCTATGCGCTCACTGCTGGATGACCTGCGCAGCTTGGGCTTGGCACTGGAGGAGGAGGGACCGGCCCCGGGTGAGGGAGCGCTGTCCGGCCAGACCTTCGTGCTGACCGGCACGCTGCCGACGCTGACCCGCGAGGAGGCCACCGCGATGCTCCAGGCCCAAGGCGCCAAGGTCACCGGATCCGTGTCGAAGAAGACCTCCTATGTGGTCGCCGGGGACAGCGCCGGCTCGAAGCTGGCCAAGGCCGAGTCACTGGGAGTGCCTGTCCTCGACGAGGATGGGCTGCGCGCGCTGCTGGACGGTGCGGATTAGGGTGTGGCCGTCGACGTGACCGGCGCGAAGCTCGGGGTCGGGACCGGCATCGGGGAAGCGGCGCTGCCCTTGCCGTCGCCGGTGTACTCGGCCAGCGCCTCTGCCATCGTGTCTTCGAGGGCGTGGCCGGTGTTGGAGTTGTGCAGGCTGTTCTCCATGAACGAGAACACCAGATTGTGGCCGTTGGCCGCCCGGCAGTAGCCGGACAGGTTCGCGACATCGCGCAGGGTGCCCGTCTTGGCACGGCAGTCGCCGGCAGCCGGCGTGCCGCGCATCTCTGACTTGAGCGTGCCGCTGACCCCTGCCACCGGCAAGGAGCCGACGAAGTACGGGTCCGCTGCCATCTCGTCGAGCAGCGTCACCAGCTGCGCCGGGCTGGTGCGGTCATAGCGCGACAGGCCTGAGCCGTCGTTGGTCTGCACGCCGGTCACGCCCAGCCTGCTCTTGACGATGCTCAGCGTGGCCTTGGCGCCGGCAGCGGTGCTGCCGCCGGTGCCGTAGAAGTGGCCTATGTCCTTCAGCAGGGTCTCGGCGTAGAAGTTGTTGGAGGGCACGTTGGTGGAGCGGATCAGCGTGCCGAGCGTCGGTGAGTAGACGTGCGCCAGCTGGGTGGTGTTGGCGGGCGTCGTACCGGTTCCGACGGTGGTGCCGTGCGCGATCGTGACCCCGCCGGACTTGGCCAGGGCGACAAACGCGCCGGCCGCGCTCTTGGCCGGGTTGGACTGCAGCGACCTCCCGGTGAAGCCCGAGTTGTAGACCAGCCCCGACAGCTCGCCCTCGGTCTCCGTGCTGGCCTTGTAATGGCTGTCCGGTCCGCCGCCGAGCTTGTCAAAGATGCTCGCATCGCCCAGCACGCGCCCCTTGACGGTGTTGATCCCGGCGCTGTGCAGGTTGCGCGCAAGCGCACGCATGCCTGAGGCGCCGAGCGTCGGATCACCGCCGCCCTTGATGTACAGGGTGCCGCTGAAGGTTCCGTTGCTGACGCTGCCGGCGCCGTAGACGTCGGTCTGGAAGCGGTAGTC
>JAFMRN010000313.1 GCA_017354065.1 Solirubrobacterales bacterium | reverse complement strand
GCGCCGGGATCCGCGCCGGTGACCGCGCGAGCGCAGCACTGGGTCTCCGCGGAGGAGCCCGCACGCTGCGAGCTGCGGGGCGCACGCTGTCTGGCGTCGCTCCGCCGGACCGCCGCAACGCGTTCCTGCGCACCGTCCGCGGGGTGATCGGTCCGCGCGGCCAGCTCGCGACCATGGCCCCGTATGAGGAGCTCTGGAACGCGGTACCGGTGCTGATCATCTGGGGTGAGCGCGACACGATTCTGCCCCACCAACAGGCGCTCCTGATGCCCGGCGCGCGACTCGTGCTGGTCGAGGACGCGGGCCATCTGCCGCACCTGACCCACGCCCAGGCCGTGGCCGAGGAGGTCCGGCTGTTTATGCTTCGGAGCGATGCCGAGCCGCCACTTCGTCAAGTACACGTTTCTGAAGCTAGATCCAGCCTGGCGTCGCCTTGACGTCGCTGAGCGCGAGCAGCACAAGCGCGAGTTCGCAGTCGCCTGCCAGGACTTCGCCGAGGACCACTACCTAGCCGCGTACTCAACGGTCGGGATCCGCGGCGACACCGACCTGATGCTCCAGACCCAGGCGGAGAACCTGGAGCGAATCCATGAGTTCCACGTCGTCCTGAACCAGTCGGGCCTGGCCCATTGGGTGACGATCCCTTACAGCTACCTGGCGATGACGAAGCTGTCGGAGTACAGCGACGAGTCCCGCACCGAGCTGCGCCGCCACGAAAACAAGTACCTGTTCGTGTACCCGTTCGTGAAGACCCGCGCCTGGTATGGGCTGCCCGCGGAGGAGCGCGGCCGGATCATGGCCGAGCACATCCGCGTCGGCAAGGAGTTCCCGTCCGTCGACATCAACACCTCCTACAGCTTCGGGCTCGACGACCAGGAGTTCGTGATCGCGTTCAACACGGACAACCCGGGAGATTTCCTGGACCTGGTCCAGCGACTGCGCGGCACCGAGTCCTCCAGCTACACGCTGCGAGACACGCCCACGTTCACGTGCATCGCTACCAGCGTGGAGAAGGCACTCGCGGCGCTGGACGGCGTCGCGCTCGAACGTGTCTGACGGCGCCAGCGGCGCCCGGCACGTAGCCGCGCAGGATCAGGACGACGCCGGCCGCGCGCACCTCAGCGCAGCCGACCCTGTGATCGCCGCGGTCATCGCGCGGGTCGGCGACGACGCACTCGGCCACCGCGCAACGCGCCCCAGCGACCATTGGGGCGTCCTGGTTCGGGCGATCATCGCCCAGCAGGTATCTGTCGCGTCAGCTGACGCGATTTTTGGGAGGCTCCAGGAATTCTTCGGCGGAATCCCAACGCCCGAACAGATGTTCGCAGCTGACCCGGACGTAATGCGCAGCGCCGCCGGTCTGTCCCGCGCCAAGACCGCCTACCTGCGCTCCCTCGCCGAGCACGCCGCCACGCTGGAGGACCTCGCCGACCTGTCAGATGAAGAAGTCCGCGCGCGCCTGACAGCGATCAAGGGCATCGGCCCCTGGACCGCTGACATCTTCCTGATCTTCCACCTACGCCGCCCTGACGTGGTCGCACTCGGCGACGTAGGGCTACAACGGGCCGTGGCGAACCTGTACGGACCGGAGGCGACCCTGGCCGAGGTCGCGGAGCGCTGGCGCCCGCACCGGACGCTCGGCTGCCTGTACCTGTGGCGCAGCCTGGACGCGACGCCGGCTTAGATGAGTAGTTCCCCGACCGAGCGTGCCGGAGAAGGCCGGATGATGCTTCGCCGGAGCTGCGTCCTCGCCTCGCCAAGGCCACCAGTCTTGGCGTCGGCTTGCGTCCTTGCCCGGCTCGATCCCCGACCTTCCCGGCATCCGAACGCGCGCAGGAGCCAAATGTGATCTCTCACACGGCCGTGGAACTACTCATCTAGGCGCCGCCGAGCGGGCTCATCTGCCCGCCGGCCTGGTGGCCGTACTTGGCCAACAGCGGGCCGAGGTCGAACACCTGTGAGGCCGCAGGCAGCTTCGGTGTCGGCTGGGCCCCGTAGGCCAGGAAGTCAATCTGCATGCTGACGGGCGTGGAGCCGCTTTGACTCTGCACGGTCTGGGAGGACTTGATCCGGCGGACCAGGTTCGCATTGTCGATCCACACGTCCTCAGGCACCGCGGTCATGTGGTTCTGCCCCGCCTTCGCCAGCTCCTGGCTAAGCACCTTCTTGACGGCGGGCTTCAGTCCCTTGAGCTTGGTGAGATCCATCACCGCGTGATAGTGGGTGGTCGCGACACCGTCGATCGTCTCGGTGCCGACCTTCTTGACCGACTTGGCGTTGGCGTCGAGGATCTTCAGGGCCTGGGTCGGGTCGGTCGTTGAGTTCGATCCCTGCAGCAGCGAACCGAACGCGGGAACACCCGTCGTCTTGCCCAGGGTCGCGAGGCTCAGCTTGACCCACGGCTTGTTCCCCGTGTACTTCCCCACCACCGGAGCCAGCTCGCTCGGCACCTTGGCGTAGAAGTCGCCCGGAGTGATGTCCAACGTCGATGTCAGGTTGGAGTACTTCGCAAGGCGACCGCCGCCAAGGCTCTTCAACCCCGGGATCTTGATCCCAAGGTTGATCTGCCCCTGCTTGCTGGCCGCATTGAACTTGCCGGCGGCGTCCACAGTCATGGCGCCCAGAGCCGGCGTGTTGACGGTTATCGTCTGAGCGGTTCTCACGCCCTTGGCAGCCCCTGACACGTTGGCGGCCTGCTGGATCGTGGCAGCACCGGTCTTGGCAGACTGCGACGCCGATGGCTTGGATGAGCCACAGGCACCCAGCCCCAGCGCTGCGACGCCGGCGGCGCAGCCTGTGGATAGCTGACGCGCGGAGGACATGCCCAGTGATTCGACGCTTAGACGGCGGAGACCTGCTCCTCTTCCTCCACACGGAAGGAAGAGCCACAGCCGCAAGCGGCGACCACATTCGGGTTATCGACCTTGAAGCCGGCGCC
>JAFMRN010000108.1 GCA_017354065.1 Solirubrobacterales bacterium | reverse complement strand
CCGATGATCGTGAAGACCGCGCCGCCCATCAGCACGTAGTGGAAGTGGGCGACCACGAAGTACGTGTCGTTCAGCTGCCAGTCGACGGGGAAGACCGCCAGGTAGATGCCGGTGATACCGCCGACCAGGAACGTGGCGATGAAGCCCAGGCACCAGTACATCGGCGAGGACATGATCAGCGAGCCGCGCCACAGCGTTCCGACCCAGTTGAAGATCTTGACGCCGGTCGGGATGCCGATCAGGAACGAGCTGAGCATGAAGAACGCCAGCACGGCGAGGGGCATCGGCGCGGTGAACAGGTGGTGGGCCCAGACCAGCGTCGCCAGGAAGGCGATCACGATCGTGGAGGCGGCGATCGCCTTGTAGCCGAAGATCGGTTTCCGCGCGAACACCGGCAGGATCTCAGAGACCATGCCGAAGCCCGGCAGGATCATGATGTAGACCTCCGGGTGCCCGAAGAACCAGAACAGGTTCTCCCACAGCATCGGCGAGCCGTGGAAGGTCGGATCGAACCAGTGGGTCCCAAAGTGCCGGTCGGTCAGCAGCATCGTGACGGCCGCGGCGATCACCGGCAGCGCGATGATCAACAGCACCGCGTAGATCAGGATCGACCACACGAACAGGGGCAAGCGTCCCCAGCCCATGCCGGGGGCGCGCATGTTCACGATCGTCACGTAGAAGTTGATCGCACCCACGAGCGAGGAGATGCCGGTGAGGTGGATCAGGAAGATCCAGGCGTCCTGGCCCGCGGACGGCGAGTATTGGACCGAGGACAGCGGCGGATAGGACCACCAGCCGGCTTCCGGCGGGTGCCAGAACAGCGAGGCGTAGAAGACGATCCCGCCAAAGGCCAGCAGCCAGAACGACAGCGCGTTCAGGCGCGGGAAGGCCATATCCCGGGCGCCGATCATCAGCGGCACGAAGTAGTTGCCGAAGCCTGCCATCACCGGCACGACGAACAGGAAGATCATCGTCGTGCCGTGGAGGGTGATCAGCTCGTTGTAGGTCTGACCGTTGACCAGCGTGTTGTTCGGCACCGCCAGCTGGGACCGGATCATCAGAGCCTCGACGCCGCCGAGGATGAAGAACAGGAAGGTCAGGAACAGGTACATGATCCCGATCTTCTTGTGATCGGTGGTCAGGACCCAGTCGAGCCACTTGCGTGAGCGCGGCTTGGGGACCTCATGGACCAGGACCTGGGGGATCGGGCGGACGGGGGCGTGGGTCGTAGACATGCTTCTTGTCTCCTCTAGAAGGTCCCGCTGGAGGTCAGGCCGCCGGACTTCTCCAGGCTCTTGCGCAGTTGGCCAACCTGGTTGTTCTGGGCGGAAATCGCCTTGGTCTGGTTAGCGATCCAAGTCTGATATTGGGACGGAGTCACGGTCTGTACCAGCGCCGTCATGAAGGCGTGGCCACGGCCGCAAAGCTGGGCGCACTGGCCGGCGTAGGTCTTGCCGGCCTGCGTGGCCTTGAACCACGAGTACGTGGTGTAGCCGGGCTCCGCGTCGACCTTGCCGCCGAGCTCCGGGACCCACCAGGCGTGGATCACGTCACTGGACTGGATGATCAAGCGGACCGTCACGCCGGCGGGAGCCACCATCTTCTGGTAGGAGTACGGCAGGTGCTTGGCGAACTGGCTGTCGTTGCAGCCCTTGCCGTAGACGTACTTCCAGATGAACTGGCGGCCGAGCACGCAGACGTCGAGGGTCTTGCCGCTCGGCGGGTTCGGGCTCTCGGTGGAGGCCGAAAGCACGGTGCCGGCGCTCGCGTCCGAGTTGGGCGGGTTGACGATGCTCGGCAGCGTGATGAAGGTTGCGGCGGCCAACACCACGAGCACGCCTGCGGCGGCGGCTGTCAGGCCGAGCTCGACCTTGGTGTTGCCGTGGATCTGCGTGGCGACCGGGTTCTTCTTCGCGCGGAAGCGCCAGATCGCGTAGACCAGGGCGCCTTCAACGGCGAGGAAGACGAACAGGGCCACCCAGGAAACGATGATGTAGAGGGTCTCCTCGCTGTTGGCGTTAGGAGAGCCGCCTGACTTGACCGTGTTCCAGTTGGCGAGCGCAGAGGACGCCAGGATCAGCGAACCGGCGCAGGCGGTCACGCTGGCCGCAGCGATGCGGCGGGTGCGCGTGCCGATGAGTCGGGAGAGGTGTCGTGATGCGTTCAAGGCGGCTCGCATCTTATCCCGTGAGGGGGGCGTCAGGTCGCGAGGGTGGCCTCCCATATTGCTCGTATAAGCACATAAGGATCCGTGTAAGGCGTCCATATACTTGTGTCCCGTTGCGCGCGGCACGGGCCATCCAGCTAACTGCGGGAGCGCTCGTGGCTACGGGCGTATCACTCCCGCTGCTCCGTAGGCGCCTAAGGATTCCGCGCGCGGCCGTGATGGCGGGGGCCGCCGCGACGCCGGGCGCCGCATACGTGCTGATGCGGCCCTCTAAAACGCGTCAGGTCGTGGTCTGTGCGTTGCAGATGTGGGCCTACCTGGCGGCCTATGAGCTGCCCTATGACGATCCTGAGGCGCTGGCCGAGCGCGTGCACATCTCCTACCCGATCGACGTGGACCGGGTGCTGGGCCTCGGCAAGGTGCCCTCGGAGCGGCTCCAGCGGATGTTCGCGCGTGACGGGCAGATCAGCCACTTTGAGCGGATGCTCGTCTGGAGCCACTGGGTCTGGTTCCCGGTGCCCCACCTGTCGGTGCTGTATGTGCTCTGGCGCCGGCCGGAACGGTTCTCCGTCGCGGCCGCGCGCCTGTATCTCACCTATGACCTGGGCGCCGTCGTGTACTGGGCGCTGCCGACCGCGCCGCCGTGGTGGGCGGCCTGGAAGGGCTACCTGGGTCCGGAGGACCCGCTCCCGATCCGTCGTCTGATGCAGGAATACGGGGAAGAGTTCTGGGGTGAGCGCTGGGCCGTCCTGTTTGACGCGCTTGGCGGCAACCCGCTTGCCGCGATGCCCTCGATGCACTTCGCCACGTCGATCATGGCCGCCCGGGCGCTGGCCGAGGCCGGCCCCGTCGCGGGCGCGATCGGCTGGACCTATGCGAGCACGCTCGGGGTCGCGCTCGTGTACCTGGGCGAGCACTACGTTCTGGACCTGATCGCCGGGGCTTCTTTGGCGGAGGCTGTTCTCCGTGGCGGGCGCAGGTTCGCCAAACCGATCAGGACCGTGGTGCGCGGGCTGGATGCGCTGGCGCGGGTCGCAGCCAAGCGCTGAAGCCGATGGCGGGGCCTGAGGAACAGCTTCCCCAACTCCCCCGGATTCGGCTGACGCGACGCCAGGTAGCGCTGGCGATCGCCTTCATCATCGCCGTGATCGCGTTCCTGTACCTGGGGCTGCCGAAGCTCGCCGGACTGGGGCGCACGATCGACAAGCTGAAGGAAGGCAACATCTGGTGGCTCGCGCTTGCCGTTGTTTGCGAGCTCGGCTCCTACCTCGGCTACATGGCGCTGTTCCGCGGCGTATTCGTGAACCGGGCCGCGCGGATCGGGTGGGCGGCGAGCTATCAGATCACGCTCGCCGGCGAGGTCGCAAGCCGCGTGCTGGCGGCCGGCGGCGCGGGCGGTGCGGTACTGACGGTATGGGCGCTGCGCCGCGCCGGCATGGGTGCGCGCGAGGTTGCCGACCGGATGGTCGCGTTCCTGGTGCTGCTGTACGCGGCCTACATGTTGTCCCTCCTGATCGACGGGCTCGGGCTGTTCCTGCACCTCTGGCCCGGACAGGCGCCGCTGACGATCACGCTGATCCCCGCCGCCTTTGGCTTCGCGGTGATCGTGCTGTTCCTGGCGATCGGGGCGATCCCGGGGAACTTTGAGCGGCTGGTCGCTCGCTGGAGCGCGGGCAGCGGGGTGGTCGGCAAGGTCGCGCGGCGGCTCGCGACCGTGCCTGCGTCAGCGGGCGCTGGCGTGCGCACCGCGATCCGGCTGCTGCGTGGCGGTGACCCTGCGCTGCTGGGGTCGATCGGCAACTGGGCCGGGGATATCGCATGCCTATGGGCATGCTTCCACGCGTTTGGCGCGGCTCCGCCGCTGGGTGTGGTCGTGATGGCTTACTTCGTCGGCTGGATCGCGAACCTGCTGCCGCTGCCCGGCGGGATCGGCGGCGTGGAGGGTGGCCTGATCGGCTGCTTCAGCGCCTTTGACGTGAACGTGCAGTCGGCGATCGTCGCGGTCCTGGCATACCGCGCCTTCAGCTTCTGGGCGCCGATAGTCCCCGGGCTGGTCGCCTACCTGCAGCTGCGCGGCACGGTCAACCGCTGGGATGCCCAGGAGTCACTATCCTGAATGAAGTGACTGCTTCGAACTATGAGAACGTCGTGATCGTCGGCAGCGGCCCGGCGGGCTACACGGCTGCTCTATACAGCGCGCGCGCGAACCTGGAGCCGCTGGTGGTGGAGGGCTGGGCCTGGGGCGGGCTGCTGCAGCAGACCACCGACGTGGAGAACTTTCCCGGCTTTCCCAGCGGGATCATGGGTCCCGAGCTGATGACCCAGATGCGCGAGCAGGCCGGGCGCTTCGGCGCGAAGTTGGAGCTCGACGAGGTGACCGGGCTCGAGTTGTCGCGCGACGGCGGCCTGCACAAGGTCGACATCGGCGGCGAAGTGGTGCAGACGCGTACGGTGATCCTCGCGATGGGCGCCCAGCACAAGAAGCTCGGCGTGCCCGGTGAGGAGGCGCTGTCAGGCCGCGGCGTGTCCTACTGCGCGACCTGTGACGCCGCGTTCTTCCGTGACAAGCCGACGATCATCGTCGGCGGCGGCGACTCGGCGATGGAAGAGGCGATCTTCCTGGCCAAGTTTGCTTCTCGTGTCGCGATCGTCCACCGCCGTGACGAGTTCAGGGCGTCCCAGATCATGCTTGACCGCGCGCGCGAGACGCCGAACATCGAGTTCCTGACCCCGTATGTCGTCAGTGAGTTCCGCTCCGGCGACGACGGCGCGCTGGCCGTGGCCGAGCTGAAGAACACCGTCGACGGTTCTCAACGGTCGCTGGAGATCTCCGGCGCGTTTGTCGCGATCGGGCACGAGCCCCAGTCACAGCTGGTCGCCGACCAGGGTGTCGAGCTCGATGAAAGCGGCTACGTCGCGGTCGACGGCCGGTCGACGCGGACCGCGGTGCCGGGCGTGTTCGCCGCCGGTGACCTGGTTGATCACACCTACCGGCAGGCGATCACCGCAGCCGGGTCCGGCTGCCAGGCCGCGCTTGACGCCGAGTGGTATCTGCGTGATACGCCGGCGCCGGACGTTGACGCCGTAGCCGTTCAGTAAGTGGTACTAGGGTTCGGTCCCTGATGGCTGAGCCGGAGGGTCATTGGATACCCGAGGCGGTCGAGCCGACCGCGCTCGAGCCGCACGAGAAGATCACGATCCAGGTGATCGCGGCGCTCGTGTTCCTGGGCGGTTCGTTCCTGCCGTGGAGCTCTGGCACGCGTAGCGCGTGGGACTACTCGTCGGTCGGCCCGGTGCTGTTTCTCGGGCCGGCGTTCTGGTACGCGTTCATGGCGTGGCTGATCGGTCGGCGCGGCCCGTCGTTTGGTGGGGATTCGGCTTGGTCGGTGGCGCGGGAGCTGTTGATCCTGGGCTCGGCGATATTCGCCTTCTTCGCATGCGTTGGGCTGGTGCTGACGGTGGTCCTCGGGATCAACGCCGAGCTGGTCTCGAACAACGGGTTCTCCGTCGGCGTGGGCCTGGTGGTGATGGTGATCGCCGCGGTTGTATTTGTCGGGGCGCTGCTGACGCCGACCCCGGCAGACCGGCGCCGCGCGCAACCTTCAGTTGTGGAACTCGCCCAGCGTGAGCTTGAGGACCGGGACGGGTTGCTGGCAGCGACCAACGCCAAACGGCGGGCGCGCGGTGAGCGCGAGCTGACCGTCGACGACGTTGAGACGCGGCTCTCGGATCAGGCGCGGACCGATGCTTCGCGGAGCTCGAACAGCTGAGCGACGATCCGGGCGGTCGCGCCCCAGACAAGGTGGTTGTCGATCAGGTAGCTGTCGGTGTGCAACGGGACGACACCGCGAATCTTGATGGTGCGTTTGGCCGCGCTGGCCTCTAGCGCGTCCAATGGGCACTCGATCAGCGTTGCTACCTCGTCTGGGCTTGGAGCCCAGACTGGGTTATCGGGGATCGTCGCGACGAACGGGTGGATCCGGTAGCCGGTGACCCTTGTGCTGACCGGTGTGAGGTGGTCGGTGATTTGTGCAGTGTTCAGGCCGATTTCCTCACGTGCCTCTCTCAGCGCCGTGGCCTGCAGGTCCGCGTCTTCGGGTTCCGGTCGGCCTCCGGGGAATGAGATCTCGCCGGCGTGCCGTCTGAGGTCGGCGCGGCGCTCGGTGAGGACCGTGTGGGGCCTGCCGTGGCGGTTGTAGATCGGTACTAGAACGGCCGCGGGTGCGTCATCTGAACCTGCCGTCACCGGGCTAGGTGCGGGTCAGCAGGCTGCGGCGCTTGCGGGGCGGCTCGGCCGAGTTGCCGTCGGCGTCAAGCACGGTGACGCTGTCCTCGAACATGACCTCTCCCTCAAGCGTGCGGTGCACGGGGCACTTGGCGGCGATCACCTGCAGCCGCTCGCGCTGCTCGGGCGTGGCGTCGGCCGGCAGGCGCAGCTCCAGGGCGAACTTGGTGGGACAGCCGCGCTCCGCGGGCGTGTATTCCACCGCCACCTCAACCGGGCCGATGTGCCAGCCCTTGTGCTTGGCGTACATCTCCACGGTGATCGCCGTACAGGAGGCCAGGCTGGCGGCAAGCAGTTCCTGAGGGCTGGGGCCCTCGTCGTGACCGCCCTGATCCGTGGGCTCATCTACCAGCAGATCATGGTTCCGGATGTCGACCTTGTGGCTGAAGGTCGTCGGTTTCTGCCGGTGGGCTGTAGCTTTCATTGTCGCCTTCCTCTGAGCGTCGTGCACAAGGTGGTCCAAAGCTGATGCTAGCGCCGATTTCCGGGTGTTGCGTGGGGTTCTTGGTGTCCGGACAGGGCGGATCGCGCGTTTCCCGGCGGAGACTAGACTGGATCCCGGATAACGGGGTGTGGCGCAGCTTGGTAGCGCGCCCGCTTTGGGTGCGGGAGGTCCCCGGTTCAAATCCGGGCACCCCGATTTCTTGTTGTTCGTTGGGGGCGGTGTCGAAACGAGCAAAGCTCCCGGTTCGGGCGAGCTTTGCTCGTTAAAGCACCAAAACGGTGTCGAAATGACCCGAGCGCCGCCCCGCGAATCGCTTTGCTCGTTTCGACACCTCCTCCCGTCTCTGACCCCAGAGATGCGGGCAGGAGTAGGGTTCTGCTCCCACGACCAAGGAGCAGATCGAGATGCCAGCAAAGGCAGCAGCTGAGTGGCAGGGCGACCTCAAGACCGGCACCGGCAAGTTCACCGCCGGTGACACCATTTCCGGAGCGTTTTCCTTCAAGTCGCGGTTCGAGGACGGCCCCGGCGCGAACCCTGAACAGCTGATCGGCGCCGCCCACGCGGCCTGCTATTCGATGGCGCTGTCCGCCGCTCTGGCCGACGCCGGCACTCCGGTGGAGTCCGTCCAGACGGACGCCACCGTCACGCTGCGCTTCGTCAACGACGCTCCGACGATCACCAAGATCGATCTGGTGACCGTCGGCAAGGTTCCGGGGATCGACGCCGCAGCCTTCCAGAAAGCCGCAGAGGAGGCCAAGACCGGTTGTGTGATCTCACGCGCCCTGTCCGGGGTGGAGGAGATCACGCTCAAGGCAACCCTGAGCTGAACCAGGAGC
>JAFMRN010000107.1 GCA_017354065.1 Solirubrobacterales bacterium | reverse complement strand
GCGCTGGACGGACACCGTGAAGGACCTGGACATCGTCGCGACCGCATCGGATCCGGGCGCGCTGACGCGGGCCGCGGCCGAGCTCGACCTGATCGAGACGGCGTCCACGCCGGGCGCGAACGCGGTGCGCCTGCGGACACACAACGGGATAGAGGTGGACCTGCGGGTCGTCGAGGAGGATCAGTTCGGCAACGTGCTCCAGCATCTGACCGGCTCCAAGCAACACAACGTCGCGGTCCGGGAACACGCGGTCAAGCGCGGGCTGCACGTGTCCGAGTACGGGATCCTCGATGACAACACGGACATCACGCATCGCTGCGCCACAGAGCAGGAGGTCTACGAGCTGCTCGGGCTTCCCTACTTCGAGCCGGAGCTGCGGGAAGGCTCGGAGCTGAGCGTGCCGGACACGCGCCTGGTCAGCGTCGAGGACTTGCGCGGGGACCTCCACTCCCACACCAGCGCGTCAGACGGGAAGGCCTCTGTGACGGAGATGGCCGAGGCGGCGCGCGGCTTTGGCTATGAGTACCTCGCGGTCACCGACCACTCGCCCGGCAGCGCCGGCGGCGTCCCGGCTGACCGGCTCCGCTTCCACATCGCGGAGATCAGAGCGACCGAGGTCGACGGCATCAAGCTGCTGGCCGGGAGCGAGGTCAACATCCTGCCCAACGGGGGCCTCGATTACCCCGACGAGCTGCTGGCCCAGCTTGACTGGGTGGTCGCCTCCGTGCACACGTCGTTCCGGATGAGCGCCGTGGATATGACCAAGCGCATCATCGCCGCGGTCGAGCATCCGCACGTGCACTGCATCGGCCACCTCAGCGGTCGCAAGCTGGGCACGCGCGCGGGCTACGAGCTGGACTTTGACGCGATCCTGGAGGCCTGCCTGGCCAACGGCACGCTGCTGGAGATCAACGCCAACCCGCTGCGCCGCGACATCAACGAGGGGCGTGCCCGCGCGGCCGCCCAGGCCGGTCTGCCGCTGGCGATCAACACCGACTCACACCGGGTAGGCGGGTTCGGTGTTGCGCGCTTTGGGGTTGCCACCGCGCGGCGCGCGGGCCTGGGACCGGAGGCGATAGCTAACGCGCGACCGTGGTCGGAGTTTCGTTCGCTGCTGAAGCGGCCTTAGCTCCGGGACCCCACTGGATCCAGGCGAACCAGGCGATCCCCGCGACCGTGCCGATCCCCGCGACCCAGAAGTTCAGGCGCATCCCGAGGATGTACTGGGAGTAGTCAATCCGGATCGTCTCCTCGAAGATCCGGTAGACGCAGTAGCCGGCCACATACAGCGCGAACAGCCCGGGGGCGCGGACCACGCGCTTGCGGCCGAGCCAGATCAGGAACGCCGCCAGCGCCAGGTCCCAGATCATCTCGTAGAGGAAGCTCGGCTGGAAGGTGGCATACACGTGGCCGGCGCCGACGTAGTCCAGGGCTCCCTTGAAGTGGGAGTCGGGCGGGTTCTGCTCGACGTTGATCCGTACGGCCCAGGGCAGCGTGGAGGGCTTGCCGTACAGCTCCTGGTTGAAGTAGTTGCCGATCCGTCCGATCGCCTGGGCCGCGGGCAGACAGGACGCACAGACGTTCAGGAACTGCTTCACGCCGCGCCAGTCCATCTGGCGGCGCAGGCGCCAGATGCCGACCGCAACCCCTCCCGCGATCCCGCCCCAGATCCCCAGGCCGCCGTCCCAGACCGCGAAGGGCCCCCACCAGTGGGGCGGCACCTGGCTCGGCGTGGTGATCAGGAAGTAGATGCGCCCGCCGATCAGACCGGCCGGGAAACCCCAGCGGGCGGCCTCATAGATCAGCTCGCGGTCACCGCCGACGCGCTCCCACTCGTGGCGCGAGATCAGGATCGCCGCGGTCACGGCCAGCACGTACATGATCCCGTAGACATGGAAGGACAGGCCGAAGATGTGGATGCCGTTGAACGGCGGGCTCGGGATGAAGGCGGAAATCATGTGCTGTGTGGATCGGCCCGGTGCCGATCAGCGCAATCCTGTCAGGACCGGCTGACGTGGGGGTGGGTCGGACCGGATCCCTGCTCGGCCATGATCGCGCGGAATCCCGGCGTCCGGACCAGGCGGATCGCCGACAGCGGCGGTGTGCGGTCAACGTAGAAACGCGCGCCGTCCCGGTCCTCGATCGCTTTCACGGCGTGGCTCTGATGGCGCCAGCTGAGCGACAGGATGATCATCAGCCCCGCGACCACGGCGGGAACCTGTGGTGCGATGAACAGGAACCCGGCCGCTATCACGGTCGCGAGCATCACCGGCCACAGGCGGTTCAACAGGGTTCGCGTGGGCTGGAGCTCGGGCAGGCTCGATTGGGTCCGGGCGCCGGCCAGCAGGGACTGGATCGGCTCTGAGGCCGCCGCGGAGCGGCCGAGCCAGATCCCGGCCAGCACCGCCAGCACCCACCAGCCGAGCGAGACGAACGTGACCGTGGTCTGGGTGCTGGAGTCGATGCCGACGAGCGTGGCCACCACCAGCGCGGTGGCACCGGTGCCACACGTCATCACTGACGCGCGCAGGAACTCGGGGAAGCGCATCAGTCCTGTGCGGCCAGCGCGGCCAGGATTTCCTGTACGCCGGGAGTGCCCTCGACCACCAGGTCCGCCTGTTTGCGGACCTCCTCAGGACCGTCCTCGGAGGCGACGCCGACACACAACGCGCGTGTGAGTGTGCCCTCCACAACGAGCTCGCGCAGCGCGCGGAAGGCATCCAGGTCGGTCACGTCATCACCGACATACAGCGCGTTGTGAACCGGGTAGCGCCCCAGCAGGGTGCGCAGGCCCGCGCCCTTGTCGATCCGTACGGGCGGGCGGACCTCCATCACCTTGCGGCCCCAGTGCGCCTCAAGGCCGTCATTCGCGGCTTGCGCCGCCAGGCTGTCGACGGCCTCGCGCGCGTGTGTCTCATCCTCGGCGCCGCGCCAGTGGAAGGCGACTATCGGGCCCTTGTCCTCGATCCGGACCCGTGCGCGCCTTAATTCGGGCGTGTCGGACTCGCGGCGGAAGCGCTCCAGGCGTTCGGCCCAGCCGTCCAGCGCCGAGTCGAGGACGGCCTCGGTCCAGCCGGACTCGAGCAGCTCGGCGCCGTGGCTGCCGATGTAGCTGATCGACCCGACGCCGACCATGCCGCGCGCCTGGGAGGCGCGGCGCCCGGACACGCAGGCGACCACCCGGTAGCGGCGCGAGACCGAGATCAGCAGCTTCCGGGTCGGTTCGGGTACGGTCGCCTCGCTGGCGATCTCAACGATCGGCGACAACGTCCCGTCAATATCCAGCAGCACCGCTGTCCCTGCGGAGTCAGCGATCAGCGGCGCCAACTTGTCTGCCACTGCACTCACTCCAACTAGTATGCCGAGCTGAATGGCAGGACGTGCACAACGGACACCACGCCTAACGCCGGAGACCCGCCGCGAGCAGTTGCTTGACAGTACGCTCGACGTCCTCGCCGACCAGGGATTCGGATACATCACCGTCGAGGCGGTGGCACAGCGCGCCGGTGTAACACGGCCTGTCATCTATGACACGTTCGGGGACCTGGAGTCCTTGCTGCTGGCGCTGATCGACCGTGGTGACCAGCGGGTGTCGGGCCAGCTCGCTGAGATCCTCGGCCCGGGCGTACCGGCCGATGCCGATCCGGACGAGTTCCTGATCGAGCGGATCAGCATGTTCCTGTCAGCGGTGCGCGCGGATCCGCGCCACTGGCGCCTGGCGCTGATGCCGCCGCCCGGCACCTCACAGGAGCTGAACTTCCGTCTCCAGCGCGTGCGCGCGGAGATCGCCGGACACCTGCGCGCGCTGCTGGAGTGGGGCCTGTCGGTCCGTGGCGGGCCGCACGGCATCGACCTGGAGATGGCCGCGCGCCTGTTCGTCGCGGTCGGTGAGGACGCGGCCCGCCTGATGCTGGCCCACCCCCGCCGCTTCCGGCCCGAACGCCTGGCCAACGCGACCGTCGACCTGCTGGCGCTGTTCCCGGCCGGCAGCACCGTCGGGGCACAGCCCCCGGAACGGCCGGAGATACCCGCGCCCGTGCTCCAACCGGCCCATGGCGCCTCTGTGAACGGCGCTGTGAGCACGGCCGTGGCCGCTCCGCGCAAACGGGTGCCCCAGGCTGAGCGCCGCGAGCAGCTGCTTGACGTCGCGCTCGAGCTCGTCGCTGAGCAGGGCTTCGACTCACTCAGCGTCGAGGGCATCGCCCGGCGGGCGGGCGTCAACCGCGTGGTGATCTACCGCAGCTTCTCAAACCTGGGGGTGCTGATCGCGACGCTGATGCACCGCGAGGACCTGCGCGTGCGCTCGACGCTGCGCGGCCTGATCCCCCAGGACCCGGTGGCCGCGGTGGCCTCGGGGATCAGTCCGCGCGAGGTCCTCTACGACGCGCTGCATCACCTGCTGAGCGCGGTGGCGGAGCGGCCCCTGACCTGGAGCGTCGCGCTGCTGCGGCCTGAGAGCGCGCCGCGGGCGCTGCAGCGGATAGTCAACCGCCGCCGCGCGGCGCTCGCCAAACGGATCGAGCCGCTGATCGCCTGGGTCCTGGCGTCCAAGGAGCCCGAACCCCCCGCCTACCACGTCGAGGCTATGGCGCGGATGCTGTTGACGGTAGGTGAGGAGCAAGCGCGGCTCGCCCTGACCGAGCAGGACGCGTTCCCGCCCGCGCGACTGCTGCGCGGCACCTGGCGCCTGCTGGAAGCATTGGACCTCCCCGAATGACCACCACCGTCGAGAACTCGCCCGTCGCGAACACCAAGATCAAGGTCGTCTTTGTCGGCCTGATGCTGGTGATGCTGATGGCGTCGCTGGATCAGACGATCGTGTCCACGGCGCTGCCGACGATCGCCGGCGACCTGGGCGGGCTGAGCCACATCTCCTGGGTAGTCACCGCATACCTGCTGGCACAGACCGCGGTCACCCCGGTGTATGGGAAGCTCGGTGACCTGTACGGGCGCAAGGTCGTGCTGCAGGTCGCGCTGGTCCTGTTCCTGGCCGGATCCGCGCTGTGCGGGCTGGCCGGCAACTTCACCGAGCTGGTTCTGTTCCGCGGGCTCCAGGGGCTCGGCGGCGGCGGTCTGATGATCTCCACCACAGCGGCGATCGGGGACGTGGTCCCGCCGCGCGACCGGGGCAAGTACCAGGGCTACTTCGGCGCCGTGTTCGGCGTCTCCTCGGTGCTCGGACCGCTGCTGGGCGGCTTCTTCACCAGCTCCCTCTCATGGCGGGCGATCTTCTACGTGAACCTGCCGGTCGGCGTGATCGCGTTCCTCGTCCTGGCCCTGACACTGCCCTCCCGGCGCGAGAGCGAGCACCACCAGATTGATTACCGCGGCGCGCTGGCGCTGGCCCTGGCGCTGTGCGGTGTGGTGTTGACCTGCACCTTCGGCGGGGTCAACTTCCCCTGGCTGTCATGGCAGGCGATCGTGCTGATCCTCGTCTCGATCGGACTGATCGTGCTGTTCTCGCGGGTCGAGCGTTCCGCCTCCGAGCCGGTGCTGCCACCGCGGCTGTTCAGCAACCGGACCTTTGCCGTGACCTCCGCCGTCGGCCTGATCGTCGGCTTTGCGATGCTCGGCTCGATCACCTATCTGCCGCTGTTCATGCAGGTCGTCGGCGGCGCCTCACCCACCGGTTCAGGGCTACAGATCCTGCCGCTGATGGCCGGGCTGTTGATCACCTCAATCGGCTCGGGTCAGATCATCTCGCGCACCGGTCGCTACAAGCCGTTCCCGATCGCCGGCACGTTCGTGATGATCATCGGCCTGGTGCTGCTCTCGCGGATGGACGCGTCCACCAGCAAGCTCGTGTCATCGGCGTTCATGTTCGTGTTCGGGCTGGGTCTCGGCCTGGTCATGCAGGTGCTTGTCCTTGCGGTGCAGAACGCGGTGGGCTATGAGGACCTCGGCGTCGCCACCTCCGGCGCGACGCTGTTCCGTTCAATCGGCGGCTCGATCGGGACCGCGATCCTCGGCTCGTTGTTCTCCTCGGGCCTGAAGCGCAACCTGACGGCGAAGCTGACCGCCAGCGGACAGGGCGCCCAGTATTCGGCCTCGCAGCTGTCGGGGGCCTCCGCCGACCCCCAGAAACTGAAGCAGTTGCCACCCGCGCTGCACTCCGCCTACACGCACGCCTTCACCGACTCGCTGAGCGTGGTGTTCCTGGTCGCGGCCGGCGTCGCCGCGCTCGCGTTCTTGCTGACCTGGCTGCTGCCCCAGCTGAAGCTGCGCGAGTCCGTTCAGGGTGCCTCCGCCGACGTGCCCGGGCAGTTGGGTGACAGCTTCGCGATGCCGCGGATGCCTGACTCGGTCTCCGAGATCGTCCGCGCGCTCAGCGTGCTGGTCGGCCGTGAGGGCGTGCGCCGCTTCATTGAGGGTGTCGCTGAGCGCGCCCAGGTCGACCTCTCAGCAGCGGCCTGCTGGCTGCTGGTCCGCTACCACCGCGAACCTAACCTGGACCTGGCGGCCACCTGTGAAGCGGCGCGCATCCCGGTCTCCCGCGGGCAGTCCGCGCTCGCCGAGCTGATGGTCAAGGCGATGCTCGATGACAACTACCGGCTGACCGATGAGGGTGAGCGCGCGCTGGCCAGGCTCGCGACCGAGCGCCGCGCGACGCTGTCACGGCTGCTGGATGGCTGGGATCCGGAGCGCCACCACGATGTTGCCACGCTGCTGACGCGGATGGCCGATGAGTTCGGCTCGGACGCGAGCTCGGCGGTAGCGCACTAGTTGTTCGGCGGCCCCTGAAACTTCCCAAACCTGCACCGATCGCGAGGGGGTTGCGCAGTTACCGTTGCTCAGCCGGGGTAGCGGCGCAACCCCCGCCGCGCGCGCCGGGGGTTGGGAGATTTCAGGGCTAGGCCGTGACTTCGCGCAGGCGGTGGGACTCCACGTCGTAGACAAAGCCGCGCACCGCGTCACGGTAGGGCACGAACTCAGAGCGGCGCACGCGCAGGATTGATTGGCGGACGTCCGCGTCGACGTCTGAGAAGGACTCGATCGCAAAGGCCGGTGCCGTCCCGGTGTCGCGCTGCAGCTCGGCGCGGAAGCTGTCATCGGTGATCTTCTGCATGCCACAGTCCGTGTGGTGGATCAGCATCACCTCACGCGTGCCGAGCTTGCGCTGGGAGATCGCCAGGCTGCGGATCACGTCGTTGGTGATCACGCCGCCGGCGTTGCGGAGGATGTGGGCCTCGCCGTCCTTCAGGCCGAGCGCGGCGAAGGTGTCGATGCGCGAGTCCATGCAGGTGACGATCGCCAGCTTGCGGCTGGGCTCGACCGGCAGGTGCCCGGCGCCGTGCTTGCCGGCGTAGGCCTGGTTGTTGGCTAGGAGCGAGTCGATGAAGTTCATGTGGCCGCCGGCTTCTCCGTGACCCAGATCCTGATCTCGGCGGTGAAGACGACCTGATCGGCATCATCCTTGACCTCGATCGCGACCGGCAGCTCCTGCTTGTCGGCCAGCGGCTCTGGCAGCGTCAGGGTCGCGGTCGCGTGCATGGTGCCGCGCGCCTTGTTCACGTACTCGACGCTCATGCCCTTCGGGACCCAGCGGTGGGAGCCGGGGATCGTGGCCTCCGCCAGGGCACCCATCACGTACTCGGCGAGATTGCACAGCGCGATCGCGTGAACGGTGCCCAGGTGGTTGCGCACCCACGGGGTCTGTGGCATCTGCGCGTGGGCGATGCCCGGTTCGACATCGATGATCCGTGCGGGGATGGTCAGGAAGTACGGCGCCGCAGCCTGATAGATCAGGGAGAAGGCGCGGCTACCCAACG
>JAFMRN010000312.1 GCA_017354065.1 Solirubrobacterales bacterium | reverse complement strand
GTCGCTGATCCCGATCGATACGCACCGACTGCTGCGCTGGCGCATGGACACGTTGGCCGGCGCGTGGGGCTCGATCCGCCGGATCGCCGAGGAGGAGCCACAGCTGGTGGCCGACACGCTCGCGCTGGTGGCCGCTCAGGGGCCGGTGCGTGCGCGGGATACCGGGATCCCGCGCCGTGTCGCCCAGCCGGGCCAGATGTGGAACTGGCACAGCGGCAAGCGCGCCCTGGAGTACCTGTTCTTCACGGGCCGGATCGGCGCCACCCGCCGGGTCAACTTCGAGCGCCGCTACGACCTGATCGAGCGGATCCTGCCGGCCGGGGAAGCCCCGCCGAAGGAGGACGCCCAGCGCGAGCTGATCCGGATCTCCGCCCGCGCCCTGGGGGTCGCAACCGAGCCTGACCTGGGGGATTACTTCCGGCTGCCCCGCGCCGACTCCAAAGCGCGGGTCGCCGAGCTGGTCGCCGCCGGGGAACTGACCCCGGTGGATGTCGCCGGCTGGGATGCGCCCGCCTACCTGTGGCCGGCCGCGCGGCGCCCGCGGCGGGTCGACGCCCGGGCGCTGCTGTCCCCGTTTGACAACCTGATCTTCTTCCGGACGCGGACCCAGCGCCTGTTCGGGTTCCACTACCGGATCGAGATCTACGTTCCGGCGCCGAAGCGGGTCTACGGCTACTACGTGCTGCCGTTCCTGCTGGGGGACGAGCTGGTCGCGCGCGTGGACCTGAAGTCAGACCGCGCCGCCTCGACGTTGCTGGTCCAGGGCGCGTGGGCCGAACCGGGAGTCGATCCGGCGTACGTGGCGAGCGAGCTGGCCGAGGAGCTGGCGCTGGTGGCGGACTGGCTCGGGCTGGACAACGGCGTCAGCGTCGCCGCAAACGGTGACCTGGCCCCGCAGCTCTGCGCCAGCATGGGTCGAAAGGGGTAAATATGGACCCTTTTGACCCATCCTCAGCGATCAATCACTCGCCGGGCCGCATCCACGTAGACGGCGATCAGCGGGTTGCGATCATCGGCGCGCCAGGCCAGTGCCAGCCGGCACCCGGCGATATCTGGCACCGGCCGGGTGACGACGCCGCCACGGGTCAGCGCGGGTGCGTTGCCCGCGGCCAGCAGGCAGACGCCGCGGCCGTCCACCAGCGCCTCATAGGTCTCATCGATCCCGGCGATCTGCGCGCCGACACGCGCGGGCAGCCCGTCACGCTCATCCAGGGCCAGCCAGTAATCGCGCAGCGGCCCGGCGCTCCTGGGCAGGGCCAGGAACGGCTCGAACAACAGCTCGTGGAAGGGGACCTCCGTATGACCCGCCAGACGGTGTCCCTCGGGCAGGGCGACATGCCGCGGCTCCTCCGCGATCACCTGCCAGCGGTAGCGCTCGGCCTCGGGCAGGGGCAGCCAGACATAAGCGATGTCGTTGCTCTGATCCGCGAGCCCGGCGGTCGCGTCGTCCCAGCCGACCTGGTGCATGTGCAGCGCCGCCTCAGGCGCCGCCTCTGAGAAGCGCGAGCGGACAGCCGCCGCGATCCCGCTGCGTCCCGGGCTGGTGGAGAAGCCGACGTTCAGGGTCGCGGCCTGGGCGCGCTTGGCGGCAAGCACCGCCGACTCGGCCGTCTCCCAGGCGGCCAGAACCTGGCGGGCGGGATCGAGCAGCGCCGTACCGGCGGCAGTCAGGCGGATCTCGCGGCCTACGCGCGCGAACAACTCGACCCCCAGCGAGCGTTCCAGTGCGGAGATCTGCTTGGACAGCGCCGGCTGTGAGACGTACAGGCGCTCAGCCGCGCGCGTGAAGTGCAGCTCCTCCGCGACCGCGACGAAGTAGCGCAGATCACGGCCGTGCACATCCATAACCGTTGGTAATCGTGACATGTCTTGGACACCGGAAGCACCACGACGGACGATCCAGACATGCAAAACAAAGTTTGGTTCATCACAGGTGCGAACAGCGGCTTTGGCCGCTCAATTACCGAAGCCGCGCTGGGCGCCGGCGACGTTGTGGTCGCCGCCGCCCGCAGGCCAGAGGCCCTCAACGATCTGGTCGCAAGCCACCCCGATCAGATCGATCCCGTCCAGCTGGACGTCACAAACCAGGCTCAGATCGCGACTGTCGTGGAGGACGCCGTCAAGCGCCACGGCCGGATAGACGTGCTGGTCAACAACGCCGGCCGCGGGCACGTCGGCGCGGTCGAGGAGACCACCGACGCCGAGCTGCGCGGGCTGTTTGACGTGCACGTGTTCGGTCCTGCCGCGTTGATCCGCGCGGTCCTGCCGCACATGCGCGAGCGCCGCAGCGGCGCGATCGTGCAGATGTCGAGCATGGGCGGGCAGATGTCCTTTGCCGGCTTCTCGGCCTACAGCGCCACGAAGTTCGCGCTGGAAGGGCTATCCGAAGCGTTGAACGCCGAGGTCTCAGACCACGGGCTCAAGGTCCTGATCGTGGAGCCGGGGAACTTCCGCACACGCTTGTTCGCGAACACGACGGCCAGCAGCGAGACCGACTCCTACGCTGGATCCGTCGCCGGGACACGCGAGATGGTGCAGACCGGTGACGGCAGCCAGCCGGGCGATCCTGCGAAGGTTGCCGGCGCGATCATCAAGGCGCTGGATTCCGAGCACACGCCGCTGCGCCTGGCGCTCGGCCCCGACGCCTGGGATGCGATCAGCGGCCACCTCGACTCGATCCGCAGCGACCTGCAGGCCTGGGAGAGCACGGCCCGCGACACTCAGCTGAAGAGCACGACCTGACGCACCGCCTGCCCGCGCGCCAGCCGCTCAAATCCCTCGTTGATCTGATCCAGGCTAAGCCGGTGGGTGAGCAGGCGCTCGACCGGCAGCCGGCCGGCCTCATATCGCTCGATGAACCGCGGGATGTCGCGCCGCGGCACACACGACCCGAGGTAGGAGCCCTTCAGCGTGCGCTCCTCGGCGACCAGCGACACCGCCGGAATGCTCAGCAGCTGGCTCGGGT
>JAFMRN010000311.1 GCA_017354065.1 Solirubrobacterales bacterium | reverse complement strand
GTTGAGCTGCTGCTCTGCAAGTTCGTACCAGTCTTTAAACACCTGAAGCAGCCTACACATCGTTCGCCATACTTGGACTGGACGCAATGGAACCGCTTCCGCGATCCCGATACCTCGAGCCGTCCGAGCCAGACGCTCCCGCAGAACCCGAGCCCTCAGAGGACCCGACGTCCCCTGAGAACGTGGCTCAGAACACCGGCCTCGGCTCCAAGCCACGGCGCCGCGGCGCGGCCGGCGGCATCCTCGCGGCGCTGGTCGCCTTCGGCGCCAAGGCCAAGACGATCCTGCTGGCGGTCACCCACTTCAAGTTCCTGTTGTCGATCGGGTCAATGGTGGTCTCGATCCTCGCCTACGGCGCGCTCTGGGGTATCCCCTTCGGCGTCGGCTTCGTGGCGCTGCTGTTGATCCACGAGCTCGGCCACGTGCTGGAGTTCCGCCGTGAGGGGATCAAGGTCAGCCTGCCGATGTTCATCCCGTTCATGGGCGCGTTCGTAACCGGCGACCTGGCCGGCGGGGATGCCGCCGTGGAAGCGCGGATCGCGCTGGCGGGCCCGGTCGTCGGCAGCCTGGCGGCGTTCGGCTGCTTCCTGGCCTGGCACGCGGGCGCCGGCCCGTTCTGGCGGGCGCTGGCCTACGTCGGCTTCTTCCTGAACCTGCTGAACCTGATCCCGGTCCTGCCGCTCGACGGCGGGCGCGTGATGGCGGCGATGTCGCCGCTGCTGTGGTTCGCCGGCTACGCGGTGATGATCGCCGTGGCGGTGCTGATCGCGCCCAGCCCGTTCTTCATCCTGATCGTCGTGCTGGGGCTGTTCGAAACCTGGCGGCGCGTAAAGCAGCTCCGCAGCCCTGCTGCCGCCGCCTACTACAAGGTCCACGCGGTCGACCGCGTACTGATCGGCGCGGCTTACGTTGCGCTGGTCGCGCTGTTGGCAATGGGGTTGCACGCGGCGTACGTACAGCAGGCGCTGCACTGAGGGTTGTGTCGAGTTTTGGGCGCTATAGCGCCCATTAGCGTGCTCTCCCCCTATTCCCCGACGCTGATCGGCGCCTCCGGGTACCGCCCGGCCAGCAGCTCGGGCAGCAGCTCCAGCAGCTCGCTCGGGGTCAGCAGGTCGCCCGCGGTCTGAACCGAACGCAGCTCATCCACTGACAGCCAGCGGCAGTCGCTGAAATCATCGATCTCGATCGCCTCCATGTGGTCGAACACCGGCGTGAAGTGCTCCACGTGGGCGATGAACCAGCGCTCGCGCGCGTCCCAGACCCGCTCACGCCAGTGGAACACAAAGCGCCGCGAGAACACCTCGGCACCCAGCTCCAGCCCCACAAGACCCGTTTCCTCAAAGCACTCACGCACTGCGGCGTCGGCAGCGCTCTCCCCCGGGTCGATCTCCCCGCCCACGGGAAACCAGAACGCACGGCCATTACTCGGGTGCGAGCGGAACAGCAGCACCCGGTCCTCCGGGTCGATCAACAGCACCCGGGCAGCGTTGCGCACAGGCAAGCTCATCGGTAGTCGCGCATCTCCCGCGCCATGTCCCGCGCGGTGTCGCGTTCCTTGATCGCCTGGCGCTTGTCATACAGGTCCTTACCGCGGCCGATCGCGATCTCTACCTTGGCGCGCGAGCGGCCTTCCCCGCCGGCGAAGTAGATCCGCGTCGGCACCACCGTCAGCCCCTTCTCGCGCGTGGCGCCGATCAAGCGGTCGATCTCCTTGCGGTGCAACAGCAGCTTGCGGTCGTGCTCGGGCAGGTGGTTGTCGCGTGAGGCGGCGGCGTAGGGTGCGATGTAGGCGTTCACCAGCCACGCCTCCCCGTCGCGGATCAGCACGTAAGCGTCCTTCAGCTGCGCCTGGCCGTCGCGCAGGGACTTGACCTCGGTGCCGGTCAGCACGATCCCGCACTCGAACTTGTCGAGCAGGTTGTACCTGAACGCCGCCTGCCGGTTCGTGGCGACATCCCCGGAAGCGGCTTTACGTTTGCCCTTGGCCATCAGACGATCCTAGGACGAGATCGACCCGGCCGCGCGGCGCGTCGATCGAAGCGACCGCAACCTCGACCCGGTCACCCAACCGATAAGCACCACCGCGCTCGCCGATCAGCGCCGTGCCCTCCTCGTTCAGGTCGTACCAGTCATCACGCAGCTGGCGTACTCGCAGCATCCCCTCATACGGCCCGAAGTTGACGAACGCACCGGCGCCGATCACGCCCACGATCTCACCTTCAAACGTAGGGGTTTCGGTGGCCTTTGAGGCCACCTCGAACAGCCTCCGCTCCAGGAGGAAGGCGCGCGCGATGTCATCGGCGTCGCGCTCAATCACCATCGCCTCACGCTCGCGCGCCGAGCAGTCCGGGCCGGCAGCGGCCACGAACGACGCTTCCGGCGCGGGCTCATCACCGCCGACGGCCGACAGCAGCGCGCGGTGGCAGATCAGGTCGGGGTAGCGCCGGATCGGGCTGGTGAAGTGACAGTAGGAGTGCAGCGCGAGGCCGGAGTGACCGCGGTTCTCAGGCTCATAGGCGGCCTGCTTCAGCGCGCGCAGCACGATCCGGTTCAAGGCTGTGGCGCCGCGCCCGTCATGCCGGCGGACCCAGTCAGCGACCATCCCCGAGGTTTCGCCGGCGATGTCTGCGGCCTGCTGGGGTGACAGGGCGCCCTTTGGCACCGTCGGCGTCGGGACCCCGAGTGAGGCCAGCTGGGCGAGCATGTGCTCGACCGAGCTCGGCTCCGGCCGCTCATGGATGCGATACAGCGTTGCCAGCTTGCGCGCGTCGAGGAACTCCGCGACCTGCTCATTGGCGGCCACCATCAGCCGCTCGATCAAAACGTGAGACTCCGTTTGGATGACCGGCGTGATCGACTCGACGTGTCCGTCCCGGTCAAAGCTGAACTCCGGCTCTGCCGATTCCAGCACGAGCGCCTGTCCCCCGCGTGCGGCGCCGAGCGCCGAGGACGCCGCGCGGGCGGCCGC
>JAFMRN010000106.1:780-7811 GCA_017354065.1 Solirubrobacterales bacterium | reverse complement strand
GCTCCACGTGGACGTCGGTCTCGTACTCGTTGACCTTCTCCACGGGCAGGCGCGTGCGGATCGCCCAGAAGTAGATCGCCAGCGCGAACACCGCATCGAGCAGCAGCGACAGCCACAGCGCGATGCTGCCGTCCGCGTGCCCGGCCCAGATGTTGGTCAGCCCGCCGAAGGCGCCCTTCTTGTTGTAGGGGTAGATGAAGGACAGCACCAGCATGCCGAACAGGTAGGTCACGATCCAGGGGGCGGAGGCCCAGTCCATCGCCGGCGCCTTCGCGTTCAGCTTCAGGGCGTAGGTCAGGGCGACCAGCGCGTAGCCGATCAGCATCCCCAGCATCAGCGTGGTCACCGTGTACCAGCCCGAGAACTGGATCACCCAGGTGGCGGCGACGAAGCTCAGCGGCGCCAGGACCTCGGCCGCGGGAACGCGGTAGGGCCGCGGCGCGTTGGGCTTCTGCTTGCGCAGCGCCATCAGCGCCAGCGGGGCGCCCGCGTACATCAGCACGGCCGTCGAGGTGATCACGTTCACCAGCGCCGACCAGCTCGGGAACGGCAGCAGGAACAGAATCCCGACAACCGCGGCCACGACGATGCCGACGATCGGCGCCTTGGTCCCGCTCGAGACTGTCTCGAAGGCGGACGGCAGGAAGCCGTTCTTGGCCATGCCGAAGGACAGGCGTGACGTTGAGGTCTCATACACCAGCCCCGTGCCCGCCGGTGAGACCACCGCGTCAATCGACAGGATCGTGGCCAGCCAGGACAGGCCCACGATCGACGCGACGGTCTTGAACGGCGAGCTTGTCATCTCCACGAGCGTCTGGTTCCCGCCGCATTTCCCGACGCCGTTCAGACAGTCGCTCGTCCAGCCGCCGGCGGTGTGGAGCAGGTTGGTGGGCACCGACCCCAGGAACGCCAGCTGCACGAGGATGAAGATCACGGTCGCCAGGCCCAGCGCGACGAACACGGCGCGGATCAGCTGCTTGGGATCCTGGGCCTCGCCGCCGAGCTGGATCGCCTGCTCAAAGCCGAGGAACGAGAACACGATCCCGCCCGGCAGGGTCAACAGGATGTTCTGCAACGCGCCGCCCTTGTGCGCGAAGAAGCCGCCGACGCTGCTGCCGAGGTTCGCGGAGTGGAAGTACCCGATCAGGAAGATCAGGATCGTCACCACGGGAATCGCGATCTTCCAGGTGGTGATCGCGCCGTTGACCTTCGCCAGCAGGCGGATGCCGACGGTGTTGAGCGCGGCGAAGAACACGAGCAGGGCCAGCGCGACCAGGATCCCGACGCCCGACAGCGTGTGCGTGGTGGAGCCGTTGACGGTGTGGGTGGTCACCCAGCTGTGGGCGAAGCCGACCGAACCCGACGTGTATTGCAGCGTCGCGAGCACCTCGATCGGCGCAACCGCCGCGGCTTGCAGGTAGCTGGCCCAGCCGAAGGTGATCCCGGCGAAGGAACCGAAGGAGTAGTGGGCGAAGCGGCTGGTGCCGCCGGCAACCGGGAACATGCCCGCGAGCTCGGCGTGGACCAGCGCCAGGAGAAAGACGATGACCGAGCCGAGTACCCAGCCGAAGATCGCGCTCGGACCCGCGAGCGCCGCCGCGGTCAACGCCCCCAGCAACCACCCGGACCCGATCAGCGAGCCCTCCGAGGTAAACATCAGCCCCCAGAATCCGACCCCGCGGTCAAGCCCCTCGGACTTAAGGTTCGTGCCCGGCACTTGCGCCGGAGCTGAAGTCGACATCTAGCTATTTCCTCTCTCGTCGTCTAAGCCATGTGGCCGGCCGAGCATCTCACGTATCGCAGGCGCGTGCGGCACTTTATAGGCGGATATTCGGCCAGATAGCGCGCTTACCTGCCGGTGGGGGCGCCGGCTTTGAGCTCGGCGCCCCCAAGAGAACGCCGCGCTACTCGCCGACCGGGGGCGGGTAGACCTCGGCGACGTAGTGGTCGACGTCGGCCTCGGGCAGGCGCGTCGCGACCGCCCAGTAGAAGATCGCCAGGCTGAACAGCGCGTCCAGGGCCAGGCCGAGCCACAGGCCGATCGTCCCGCTCCCGCCGTGCTTGAGCACGTGGGTCAGGCCGCCGAAGATGCCGCCGGGGCCGAACGGGCCGAGGTAGGACAGCAGCAGCGACCCGAGCAGCCAGGCGATGATCCACGGCGCTGAGCGGAAGTCGAGCTTCGGCGCGTCCGGGTTCAGCTTCAGCGCGCCGCTGATGCCGAGCAGCACGTAGCCGAGGATCATCGCGACGGCCAGGGTGCTGTTCGTCTCCCAGCCGGCGAACCAGATCACCCAGCCGGCCGCGACAAAGCCGAGCGGCGCCACGACCGCGGCGGCCGGCAGGCGGTAGAGCCGTGCCAGGTCCGGCTTCTGCTTGCGCAGCGCCGCCAGCGACACCGGTGCGCCGGCGTACATCAGCACCGACGCCGAGGTGATCACGTTGACGAGCACGTACCAGCTCGGGAACGGCAGCAGGAACAGGATCCCGACGACGAACGAGACGAGCACCCCGATCCAGGGGATCTTCGTCGCCGGGCTGACCTTCTCGAGCACCTTCGGTGCGAAGCCGTTGCGCGACAGCGCAAAGGACAGGCGCGCGGTAGCCGTGTTGTAGGCCAGGCCGGTACCCGACGGCGAGATGACCCCGTCGATCGACAACACGGTCGCAAGCCAGCCGAGTCCGATCAGCTTGGTCAGGGTGTAGAACGGCGCTCCGGCGATCGCCGCCGCCTCCGGCAGCTTGCTCCCCTTGAGCCCGCCCCAGTTTCCGACCTGGGCGAGAAACCCGGTCGGCATCGCAACTATGAACGCCAGCTGGATCAGGACGTACAGCACGGCTGCTATCAGGATCGAGACGATCGTCGCGCTGACCAGAACCTTCGGACTGGAGGCCTCGCCGCCGATCTGCAGCGCCTGCTCAAACCCGAGCAGGGAGAAGATGATGCCGCCCGGGAGCGTCTCGAAGACCGCCTTCACCCCACCGTGGAAGAAGCCGCCGGCCGACAGGTTGCCGCCGTGGAAGTACCCGATCACGAGGATCAGGACCGCGAGCACCGGCACGAACACCTTCCACAGCGCGATCGCGCTGGTGACCTTCGCGAGCCAGCGGATCCCGACCATGTTCACCAGCACGAAGGCCGCCAACAAGATGATCCCGGCGACGATCCCGACCCCGGACAGGCTCTTGCCGCCGGTGCTGGCGTCGACCTTGATCCAGCTGTGGGCAAAGTGCGCCCAGCTTGCCGCCGACAGGTACTGGATCGCGGCGATCACCTCGACCGGCGCGACGGCAGCGGCCTGCAGGTAGGACGCCCAGCCGAACGTCGCGCCGGCGAACGATCCGAACGCGTAATGCGGATACCGGCTGGTACCGCCCGACACCGGGAAGAGCCCGCCCAGCTCGGCATGGATCAGCGCCAGCACCAGGATGATCACCGAGCCCAGGATCCAGCCCAACAGCGCCGCGGGACCGGCAAGCGTGACCGCGGTGAACGCGCCCAACAGCCACCCCGAACCGATCAGCGAAGTCGTGGAGGTCCACAACAGACCGAAGAACCCGACCCCCCTGTCAAGTCCGTCCGATTCGAGATTGATCTCCGGCGTTGGCGCCGCAGTGGTTGCTGACATCTACGTATTCCTCCTCATGGAAAGGGCAAGCGCCCTCTCCCCAAGAGGGCGCACGAGCGGGCATCGGGGAGCCCGTGCGCACTTTGGACCCTCCGCCGGCTCCGCGGTATGGCCATTTGTCTAGACCTGGTTGGCGGTCAGCATGCAGCCGGTTTGCCGCGAACCGCTAGATTTCCCGGCCATGTCTACCTGCCTCGTCACGGGCGGCGCCGGCTTCCTCGGCTCTCACCTGTGCGAAGAACTCCTCAGTCGGGGAAGTCGCGTGATCTGCGTCGACAACCTTGAAACCGGCTCGCTGGTGAACATCGCTCATCTGCGTCAGCCGGAGTTCGTTCACATCAACCTGGACATCACCGAGCCCTACCACGTTGATGAACCGATCGACTACGTCTACCACTTCGCTTCACCGGCGTCGCCGATCGACTACCTGCGCCTGCCGCTGCACACGCTGAAGGTCGGCTCCTATGGCACCCACCACACGCTGGGCCTGGCCAAGAAGCACCGCGCGCGGTTCCTGACGGCGTCAACCTCCGAGGTCTACGGCGATCCTAAGGAGCACCCGCAGAAGGAGGCATATTGGGGCAACGTGAACCCGATTGGTCCACGCGGCGTCTATGACGAAGCCAAGCGCTATGCGGAGGCGCTGACCATGGCCTACCACCGCCAGCAGGGCGTCGACACGGCGATTGTCCGAATCTTCAACACCTACGGTCCGCGGATGCGTCCCCACGACGGGCGCGCGATCCCGACGTTCCTGCGCCAGGCGCTCCAGGACCGGCCGATCACCGTGTTCGGCGACGGCTCCCAGACGCGATCGTTCTGTTACGTCGACGACCTGATTGCAGGAATCATTGCATTGGCGGAATCTGGGTACCACAATCCCGTGAACATCGGCAACCCGAACGAGTTCACGCTGCTGGAGCTCGCCCAGCGAGTAATCGAGGTCACGGGATCTAAGTCAGAGATCATTCATGAGGCGCTACCGGCCGACGATCCGCAGGTCCGCCAGCCGGACATCACGCTCGCGAAGCAGGTGCTCGGCTGGGAACCCCGGGTCTCGCTGCGCGACGGGCTGGCGCAGACGATCGAGAAATCAGGCGCGGAGACGCTGGTCGGCGCCCCGCGCTAGCCGGCGTATTCGTAACTTTGGGCGGCCGCTGGAGTTTTGGTTCAGGGGCCGCACGTCGATTCGGGGAATGTGAGCAGGTACAGGGGTAGAGGTCGATTGTGAGCGTTCAGCACTCAGAGGCTCCAACCAGGACCGGCCCGCAGCGCCTTCCCGCTCCGCGTGAGTCGGGCAAGGCCAAACGCGAAGGCCCACGTGAGCGCCAGCCGCTGCTGGCGCCGATCCTGCGCTGGGAGTGGACCCGCCGCACGCTGCGCGTCCTGTCGCTCCTGTTCCTCGACTTCGTCGGCGTCGCGGCGGCGCTGACCACGGCGCTGTTCATGAAGCTGGTGGTCGACGGCCACCCGAGCCTGGTGGCGGCCGCGCACCAGGCAAACCACTGGACGAGCTTTGCCTACCTGGTCACGGTGTTGCTGTTCGCGCGCGTGGACCTGTACTCGGAGCGCTCACGCCGGCCGGGCCTGCCGAAGATCGCCGTGGCCCTGTTCCAGGCGACGATCGTGGCGCTGATCTTCGCCCTGGCCGACCGCCAGCACTTCTCCAGCTACTACATCTTCTACGGGTCGCTGCTGTTCAGCACCGTCTACATCTGCTCGCTGCGACACGTGCACACCAAGACGACCGGCTACCTGCTGGGGCGCGCCGGCTACCGGCGCCGCGTCGTGCTCGTCGGCAACGGCAGCCAGATAGACGCCGTCGCCCAGGCGATCTCCAGCCGGGCCCGCGCGAGCGTGCAGATGGTCGGCTGTGTGTCCCCTACCACCCGTGGCGCTAACGGGCTGCCCTCACTCGGTGCGCTCCATGATCTGCGCGACATCCTGCTGGGAGCGAAGGTTCAGGAGGTCATCCTCACCGACCCGGACTTCCCCCAGGAGCAGGCCCTGGACGTGGTGGATACCTGCCATCAGCTCGGGGTGACGGTGCAGGTCGCAGCCTCCACCATGGAAATCCTGATCGACCGCGCCGAGTTCATCCCCGGCGCGGCGGTGCCGCTGTTCCGGCTGCGCCCGCCGGTCTTCGGCGGGATTGACTATGTGATCAAGCGCAGCTTCGATCTGCTGTCCGCGCTGGCGGCGCTGGCGCTCGCCAGCCCGCTGATGTTGGTGATCGCCGTGGCCGTGAAGCTGACCTCCCACGGCCCGGTGTTGTACCGCTCGGTCCGCCCGGGCCTGCGCGGCAAGCCCTTCTACTGCCTGAAGTTCCGCACGATGCTGAACAACGCCGATCAGATCCAGGATGACCTGGAGCCGCTGAACGAGCAGTCGGGCGCCCTGTTCAAGATCCGCCAGGACCCGCGGCTGACGCCGATCGGCGGCCGGCTGCGCCAGTTCTCACTGGATGAGCTGCCCCAGCTGATCAACGTGGTGCGCGGCGAGATGTCGATGGTCGGTCCGCGCCCGCTGCCGATGCGCGACTACGAGATGCTCGCCGACTGGCACAAGAAGCGTTACCTGGTGCTGCCGGGGATCACCGGGCTGTGGCAGATCTCCGGCCGCTCGGATCTCGACTTCGACGACCTGGTGCGCCTGGACTTCCTGTACCTGGAGCAGTGGTCGCTGTTCCTGGACCTCTCAATCCTGTTGAAGACGGTCCCGGCTGTGCTTACGCGCCGGGGCGCCTTCTAGCCTGCCAGTCAGATGCCGCCCACAGATCGCTTCGTCCCGAGCTTCGCCGCGGAGCCACCCCAAGAACCGACGCCGACCGGCCGCTGGGCCGACACCCTCTCAGAGCAGTTCCTGTCCGCCGTCAGGGAGATCGACACCGAAGGTGAGGAGCTCGGCAGTACCGGCACGATCCGCTGGTTCCCGGACCGCACCTACGGCGGGCGCACCTACGTGCCGGCTACGGCGCAGACCGAGAACGGCTTTGAGCTGTACGGGTTCGTGTCGTACCTCGCGAGCGACGATCAGGAGCCGAGCGCGTTTGAGGCGCGTGCCGACTTCACCTCGGAGACGGCTGAGAACAACCCTGACTGGCGTCTCGATCTGTCAGATGACGTGATCGCGACCTGGCGTGGCCCCGGTGGCAAGCGCGCCGACATGACCTTGGTCTGGGGCGTGTCGCTGATCCCCGGCGGCGCGCTGGTCACGGCCGAGCTGGCCAACCTCGCGGTCGATCAGTCAGAAGTGGTCCAGGAGCGCTTCACGCTGCTCGCGCCCGACAACTACCTCGGTGATTACCTGGACGTGAAGCTGTGGGGTCGCCGCGGCAACGAGCTCGCGGTCGAGTCCTTGTACGTCGACGACGACTAGTAGAAGCCGTCGCGGCGCGCGTAACGC
>JAFMRN010000106.1:0-770 GCA_017354065.1 Solirubrobacterales bacterium | reverse complement strand
GCGCTCGGCGTCGTACGTGGCCGGGTCGACGTTGCCATCGGTCAGGCGCGACATGATCGCGCCGTTGGAGGGCAGCTCGGAGCGCTCCCGGTGGTGCTCGGGGTTCCACAACTCCGCGCGGAGCGCGGCCTTGGAGCAGTGCGTGTAGGCCTCCTCGATGTCGATCAGCAGGCCCAGCTTCGGAGTCTTGGCTTCCACCGCTGAGGCGGCGAGCAGCTCCGGGTCATCGGTGATCCGCGCCGTGCCGTTGACGCGGAACATCTCATCGACCCCGGGAATCAGGAACAGCAGCGCGATCCGCGGGTCATCCAGCAGGTTCGTCAGCGTGTCGGCCAGGCGGTTGCCGGGGCGGTCCGGAAGCAATAGCGTCGTGTCATCGAGGATGCGGACAAAGCCGGCCGGATCACCCTTGGGTGAGACGTCGAGCCCGCCGCCGCGCGCGGCGGTGCCGACAAGCACGAACGGTGAGGCGGCGATGAACTCACGGGTCAGCTCGTTCAGGCGGCTGCTGAGCTTCTGCTGAACGAGTTTTGTCGGCTCGCCGATCAGCGCGCGCAACTCAGCCTCTGTGCTGATCAGGTGCGGCCGGTGCGTGACGCTCATGACCTCAGCGTCTCACACGCGACAAGTCAGCCTTGCGCCAGCGACCCGTCAGGGCCGAGGATCAGGATCTCCGCGGCGAGCTGACGCGCCAGGCCGAGGTCCTCGGTCCCGAGCAGCAGTCCGAAGCCCAGCTGACGCCGGGCGTTTTTGATGCTCGTGGCGAGCGC
>JAFMRN010000310.1 GCA_017354065.1 Solirubrobacterales bacterium | reverse complement strand
GCACCCGCTCGGAGCTTGACCAGCTGATGGGAGCGGCGAAGCTCATCGAGCGGCTGGTGCAAAGCATTTGATGCCGGCCGCGGGCACGGAGGCGGGCGGCCGGTACAGGTGGGTGGCGCTGGCGAACACCACCGCCGCGATGTTCATGTCCACGCTGGATGGTAGCGCTAAGCTGTCAACATCGCAACTCCCCAGCGAACGGAGCAGGCATGGCAGACAGGGCAGGCCGCTGGCTGCGGGTCTCCACGGGCGGACAGGACGAGCAGAACCAGCTACCAGACATCGAACGCTGGTGCGAGTCGCACGGGTACGAAACCAGCGAAGACACGCTGTACGTGGCCCATGCCAAACGCGCCTACACCGGCAAGCATCAGGCGATGCTGGATCGGGCGCTAAACGATATGGCGCAAGGCAAGTTTGACGTTCTCGTCGTGTGGGCGCTGGACCGCATAGAGCGCAGGGGTGCGCTGTACGCGTTCAAGCTCGCCGCGCGTGCCCGTGAATGCGGGGGACGTATCGAGTACGCGGCACCGTCAGACTCCTACCTGAACGAAACCAACGACATGTCAGACGTGATGCTGGCCCTAGCGGCGAGACAGGCTCAGCTAGAGAGCCAGCGCAAGAGCGAGCGAATCAAGATCAAGCATGATGGCCTGCGCGCGGCCGGCTCCGTTGTCGGGGGCGCACCGTTCGGCTACCAGATTGAGCTACAGCCGGACGGGCGGAAGTTCCTTGTGCCCACCGCGGACGGGCGGAAGTACATTCCGCTGATTTTCGCCCGTGTCATCGCCGGCGAATCGCTGCGGAGCATCGCCGCGTGGCTGGATTCCGAGAACGTCTCCACACGGCGCGGCGGCAACTGGCATGAGACGTACCTCTACCACCGGCTCATCAAGAACCCGGTGTATATGGGGCAGCGGCGCAACAGCGGGCAGCTTGAAACCGAAGCTCTCGTGTCGCCGACCACGTTCCGGCAGGCCAACGCTGAACTAGCGTCACGGGCACCAGCGGGACGCGGCACCGTGACGCACGAGAAAGCTCTGCTCAAGCCGGTGTGCGGAAACTGCGGCTCGCCTATGTACCGTGTGATGGCCGGCCGGCGTCCGTACCGGAAGGACTATTACCGCTGCTCCGGTAAGGGCCCGCAGCGTAAGGGCTGCGGGAACATGGTCCCGCTAGCCGAGCTAGACCAGCGGGTCATAGACGCCAAGATGTCGAACCTTCAGCCGCATTGGGATCGCGTGTTCATCGCCGGCGACGACAGGTCAGACGAGATAGCGCGGCTCCGCGAACGTGGAGCAGACGCGATGCGGCAAGGTGACTACGACGCAGCTATGGCGGCGATGCGGGAAGCGACAGAGCTAGAGAACGCGCCACGCGTCCGGCCGCATTGGGAAGAACAGGCAACCGACCAGACCGAAGCTGACTATTTCGCCGGCCTCGACGACGACCAGCGCCGCGAATACCTCGCACGGCACGACATCGCGGCGCACCGCGACCAGGACGGCGAGCTAATCGTCACGATGGGCCCGCGGCGGGACATGCCTTAGACGGCCCTGATCCGACACCGGCTCGAGCGTATCTGTCCACCGCCGCGTGCTCGGCACCTCACGGGGCCGACGGCCGGGTCTCGCTCCAGTCGAGGACGAGGTTGCGCTCAGCGAACAGCCACGCATCATCGGTCTTGACGAATGTGTCGAGGTAGCGCAGCGATGCGATCATGATCTTGCGCTCGCCGTCGGCGGTGAACAGGTGATGCGCGATCGTGTAGCTCTCGCCGGTGGCCCGCTCGCCGTCGAGCACCACGGTGCTTTGCCCGTTGAAATGGGTCGTCGCCTCGTACTGGTTCAGGGCCTCGAAGACGGGCGTAAGTGCCTCGCGGCCTTCGAGGACGTAGGTCGGCTCGGTGTCCGGGCCGCTCATGTAGACGGCGAAGCGAGTATCGGTCGTGAACAGGGCCTTCTGCCCCTCGGCATCACGTCGGTCGGCGCAGTGGGCGTAGGCATCGAACAACTCGCGGATAGCGAGACGGTCCGCGGCCTCGGCTGGACTGATCTGGGTGTGAACAGCCATGAGCGGCTCTCCAGGGGAACTTAGACGACGACTGGGCGGCCTCGTACGTAACATGGGGACCAGTTCCGGGGAGTTCCCCGACGTTACTCACAATAACCGGGGAACTCCTCGTTTAGCAAGCTGGAGTCCTGACGTGGCCGGAGCAACCCGGAGACGGCGGTCGGATGCTGCCCAGAACCGAGAAGCGATCCTTGCTGTCGCGCTTGCCGCGTTGACCGAGTCGGGCGAGGTATCACTCAACGCCATCGCCAAGCGCGCGGGCGTCGCCAACGCGACGCTGTACCGGCACTTCCCCACACGGGAGAGCCTCGTGCTGGAGGTGTACAGGCACGAGGTCCGGCAACTCGTCAGCACCGCCGACCAACTGCTGGCCGAGCGTGAACCAGGCGACGCGCTACGCGAATGGGTGGCCCGCCTTGCTCAGTACGCAATGACCAAACACGGGCTTGCCCAGGCGATCCGGGCCGCCGCCAGCCCTGGCACTGCGCTGTTTGAGGAAACGTATTCCCCGATCGTGGCGGCGCTGGGCAGGGTACTAGCCGCCGCCGAGCAGGCGGGCGTCGTACGCGCCGGACTTGACCCAGATGACGTTATCCTCGCCTTGGCGGGCTTGTGGGAGATCGACCCCGCTACCGATTGGAAAGCTCGGGCGCGCACCCTGTACGACCTTGTATTCACTGGGCTCAAAGCTGACCCGCCAGCCGGCCAGATCGCGAGCCCTTAGTGCGCAATTCACCGGTCGTGGCCGCGGATCTGCAGGCCACAGCTCTCCACCCGAGCGAACCCCGACTCGGTGAGTGCAACCGCTGGAGCTGTTGGAACAGCACTGGTGACCGGGGCCACCTCGGGCATCGGCCGGGCAGCTGCACTGCGCCTGGCCCGGGACGGATGGGAGGTCATCGTTCATG
>JAFMRN010000105.1 GCA_017354065.1 Solirubrobacterales bacterium | reverse complement strand
CCTGATCCTCTCCAGCCTGGCGGATGGCGCCAAGCATGGCTGGGCGCTGACCAAGGACATTGAGGAGTTCTCCGGTACCCGCCTGGCACCGGGCACGCTGTATGAGGCGCTCGCGCGGCTTGAGCGCCGCGGTCTGATCGCGCCGCTGGCCGCCGAGGGCCGCCGCCGCCCGTACCAGTTGACGGCAAGCGGCTCCACCGCGCTGGCCGCCCACCTTGAGGACCAGCGCCGCACGGTTGAGGTCGGCCTGGAACGACTGCGCGCGGCCGGAGGCAACACATGAAAGCCAACCTTGCTGAGCGCCGTGCCGCGCGGCTCGTGCGCCTATACCCCCGTGCCTGGCGCGAGCGCTACGGGGATGAGCTGCTCGACCTGCTTGTGGCCGACATCGAGGAGCGCCCGCGCGCGCATACCCGCACGCTCGATGTGGTGCGCTGCGCGCTGCCCCTGCGTATCCGCCAGTTCGGGACTACCTCCGCGCCGCTGCTCTTCGCCTTGGCCGGGCTGGCGCTCTGGGCGCAGATGACGATCAGCTGGCGTTGGGAGCCGCCTGCCAACGCGGCCGCGCGAAACGGGATGCTTTTGATGTTCGCTGGCGTGCTTGCGCTGGGCGCAGGCACCGCCTGGGGGTGTCTGCGGCGGATCGGCTCGCTGTGTCGGAGCCGACGCAGCACGCTGTGGTTGGTGATCGCGGCGGCCAGCTCCGTAACGCTTGTCCTGGCCAGCGTCCACTTCGGTCATGCCTGGCCCGGCACTGGAGGTCACCCCTGGCACGGGCGCGAACTGGTGCCGTCCTGGCTGGCAGCTCCGGTCTGGGCCGCGACCCTGTGGATCAGCACCTACTGGGCTCACCCGGGCGCGTTGGCGCACTTTCCGGCCACTGTGATCGTCTGGATGCTCGCAGCCCCGGCCCTGATCGCCGTCACCGTGCTGAGCTGGCACAAAGCGGTGGCTGCCACGGCGGCGCACGTGGTAGACAAACGCAACCTGGTCATGTTCGGCGGGATGTTCGCACTAGCCGCCGGAGCGGCCACCTGGATCCTGGCCCAGCACGGGCCGCCCAACCCGAAGCTCCCGGCAATCGGCCTAATCGACCTTGGCGCACTGTTCCTGATGATCTCGACACTGACCTTGACATGGACGTCACGCCTGAGTCCCGACAACTCCTGACTCGCCGCCGGCTGTTGATCGGCGCCGGCGCGGCCGCCGCCGGAACCGTCGCCGGCGCCGCGGGCCTCTATGAGCTAGTCGACAACAGCGTCCTGCCGGGCAAGGGCCTGCTCAACCAGATAGAGGGCGCCTGTGACGCCGCGCCCGGACCGCCGGAGACCTATGCCACCCCCGGTCCCACGTTCCGTGGCACGTTCCATTCGCACAAGCGCAACACGGAGGTCGGCTACACGCTTGCCTACCCGCCGGGTCACAAACCGGGCAGCCGCATTCCGCTGGTCTTTCACCTCCACGCCCACTACGGCAACCACACCACTACTTTCGCGGGTCTGCCCCTGGCCAAGGCACTGGCCAGCCGCACGCACCCGGACCGGCCATTGGCGCCGTTCGCAATGGTCGCCGCGGACGGCGGTGGCAACCTGTACTGGAACCGCCATCCCGGCGACGACCCGATGGCGATGCTCGTGGACGAGCTGCTCCCGCGGATGCAAAAACTCGGGCTCGGCCGAGACCGCGTGGGCGCCTCGGGAGACTCAATGGGCGGCTACGGGGCGATCCTGCTGGCGGAGAAGCACCCGCACCTGATCAAAGTGGTGACCGCAAGCGGCCCTGCGATCTTCACCAGCTACGCAGACGCGAACCACGTGGCGCCCGGCTCCTACGCTTCGCCGGCGGCCTTTGCTGAGGCAAACGCCGTAACGCACGCTCCAGCCCTGGCCGGTATCCCGGCGCGAATCGCCTCCGGCAACGGCGACCCATTCCACCCCGGCGTGCAGGCGCTGGCCAAGAACCTCCCGCCCAGCGTCCAGCTGATCTTCGCCAAGGGCTGCCACGACGGCCGTTTCTTCGCCAGCCAGCGCCAGGCCCAGCTCGCGTTCCTCGCTACGCATCTCAGCTGAAGTAGGCCGGGCTTGGGAACGGGATGAGCCGTTGGCCGCCCACAGGTGCTGCCGCACGCGGTGCCGGAAGCTGGAGATCGAGCGCTGCGACCGCGACAACCGGCCACAGATCAGAGACGCCGTCGCACTTACACGTCGGGTTTCTATCCCGGACCTGCCTGGACAGGTGTGACAAATGAGCACAGTCCGATCAACTTTGTGACCGGCTGGGCACATGCTCAAGTTCGTAGCCGAGCAGTTACGCGGTGTGACTCCCAGGTCACGATGGTGCTCATTCGTTACACCTCGCGCGGGGTAGCTGAAGCAATCTGTGCCGACGCGCGGCGTGCCGCGCAGGCACGCGCTGAAGGGGACGGCCCAGCCGCGGGCCGTCCCCTCCTCAGCGTCAGTGGATCAGGATCCGGACCCGCCGCTGAAGGACTTGATGAAGCCCTGTGCGGGTGAGCCGACGCCGGTGGCGTCGTCGTAGCCCGGGGTCCCGCGCAGAGCGGAGGCTCCCAAGCCGTTCACGCCCATCAGGCGCAGGTTCGTGATCAGCGGACCCGTTCCGGTGTCCGTGTCCGTGTAGTCGTTACGCGCCTCGAACGTCTTGGTCGCCGGACCGTCTGGCGTCTGCTCAGTCACGTCGTTGAACGCGTCCGTGCCCGCGCGCTGGTAGATCGCGGGGTTCGCGAAACCGAGCGGATGCCCGGCGGCCTGCTCAGCATCCGCCTCGATCCCCGCGAACAGCGGGGTGGCGAGGCTGGTGCCGCCCTCGCGGCTGAGGTTGAATGAGTAGGTCTTCCCATCCGGGTTCAGCGTCGTCTGACCTATCAGCGTGCCGGTGCCCGGATCGGCGTCAGCCGACACGTCGGGGACCACCCGCATAGGTGATTTGGTGCTCCCCTCCGGCACGGCCGTCGCCAACTTGTTCGGAACCACGCCCTGCTGGTAGGAGGGCTGCGCGTACATGGTGCTCACACCACCGCCGCCGGATCCGTCGTAATGGGCCGCGTAGTCGGCCTGGTTGGCTGGCGGCTGGAAGGTCCAGGACTTACCGTCCGCGGACAGCGGGTCGTTGATCGTCCCCCACGGCAGCTCCCACTCGTAGTTGTCGTTCTGGCCCACGGCCAGGCTGGTGCCGCCGACGGCGGTCACGTACGGGCTGGAGTCGGGATAGTCGGCTTGGATCTGATCCGAGCCGCCCTTGTCCTCAGCCACCGGATCCTCATAGCCCTTGTCACCGGTGGAGAAGTTGAAGCCGATGCCCTCAGCCGCGCCCTCCATGAAGATCTGGTCGTACTCGTTCTGGGCGGTCGAGCCGTCAGAGACCTCGCCCCAGGACTCGGACACGATGTCACCCAGGTGCTTCTGCACGACCTCACTGTTGGCCGCCAGCAACCCGTTGTCCGTGCAGTCCTGAGCGCCGACGTAGTTGACGTCGGCATCAGGTGCCGTTCCGTGGACGCTCTCGACGTCAAGCGACTCCTCGCCGTACCAGCCGGAGGCGCCGCAGCCGGATGGTGCGGGACCGGTGTAGTCCCAGTTGCCGGCCAAATACTGGTGGTACTGGCCCTTAGCAAAGGGCTGGTCGCCCTCGTACTTGGCGAATTGATTGGCGTCCTTTTGCATCGTCGGACTGGCGTAGGCGTCGATGATCGCGACCGTCGACCCCTTGCCGGTCTCGCCGGAGGCAGTCACGCCGTAAGCCCCGCGGTACTGCTTGGCGGTGTAACCGCCGATCACCCACGGCGCCGACTGGCCGCCGTTCACCGGCGGCTCGGTGGCGGCCAGCTTCTCACCCCAGAACAGGCTGGAGGGCCCGGCGATCCAGTAGTTGGACGCCGGCGGCGGCAGCGTGTCGTTGTGGGTTACAAAGTGCGTAGCTGTGTCCAACCCCGACACCGACGCGACATCGGAACCGACCGAGTCCGGAACGCTGGCCTCCGAGTTCGGCGCGCGCACCGTCTGGCCCGTCGGGTCCTTGTACTGGCCGAAGCTGACCCCGAAGGCCTTACCGGCATCGGCGACCGACCCGGTCGCGGTCACATAGCCACCGATCCCCGACTTGGAGCCGGTCACTTTCAACCCGTTGCTCGACAGGTACGACGACACCGCGGATGCCTCCGCGGCGCTGGGCCCGAAGCGCGAGGCGACCTGCGCCGGGCTCAAATACTTGCCGTATTGAGAGGAATGCGGATCTGAGACCGCCTGCACAAACGAGCTCAGCCCGCTCGGATCCCGACTGGCAAGGTACACCCGCAGGTTCGCCTGCCCCCCGGTTACCGGCGCGTTCTGCGCGGGCGCATTCTGGGCCTTCGCCCAGTCGGGGTGAGTATCGGGAATACCGTGCCGACCCGACGCTGCCACCGCGGGATCCACCGCAAGCAGCGAGATCGCGGCGCCACCGATAGCTGGCAACGCGACGCGTCGGAGCTGACGTCCAACTCTGGACATTCCACACCTTTCCTAGGTTTCCAGAGCGGCCCCCCGTGGCAAGCTCAAGCTACCCCCGCTCCCGTTCCCCTTGATCCTCCCACAACTCTGTTTCTTAAGCGTCAACAGCTACCGTCAGCGTCGTGGCCACCCAGCAGCGATTGCACGCCGTCCCCGACGAGCCGAACGTGCAGCTGCGCGAAACCCCGACGGGCGAGCATGAGGTGGTCCTGTCATTCCCCTACAACGGCCACATCGTGGCCGCCGTGCGGACGCTGCCGGACCGCCGCTTCGACTGGGACCTGCGCGAGTGGACCGCGCCGGCCACGGACTGGTGTGCGGCGCGGCTCGGTGAGATCCTCAACAGCTACCCGGAGCTGACGCGCTCGGCGGAGTTCGATGCCTGGTTCGCCCAAGCCGAGCGCCGCTGGGTCGGCCACGTGCGCACCGCGCGCTACAACGGCACGGGTCATTGGGCGCTTGACACGCTCGCGGGCCGCTTACCGCCGGGACTACAGAAACTTGCAACCGCAGCTGAGGACGGCTCCGCCCGCTGGCTGGTCCCAATGACCAGCCAGGCGGCCACGGCGCTGCGCGAGCTTAGAGAACCGCGCTTCAGCATCGGTGCCGCGCGCTGCCTTGACGCGATCGAGGCCGGTGATGAGGATCCGCCGCCCGCGCGCCTGATCCTGACCCGCAGCGTCGCGGGTGAACGCTTCGCGCTGGAGACCTACTGGGACCCGGACATCGCGGCGGGCTTTGAGCAACTGCCCGGCGCCCGCGCCGGTGAGCTGAAGCTCGATCCGTGGATCGCCGATCAGCTCGACGAGTTCGTGGCTCTACACCAGATAGCCCTGTCCCCCGCCGCGGCCGAGATGCTGGCCGACCTGGCAACTCAGAACCGCGCGGCTCACAAGGCGGTGTCCGAGTCACGCGCGACCAAGGCCGAGCCGCTGGAGCTGAACCTCGGCGGCGAGCTCCAGCCGTTCCAGTGGGCGGCCGTCCGCTACGCGCTGGAGCATCGCCAGACGTTCCTGGCCGATGAGCAGGGACTCGGCAAGACCGTGGAGGCGCTCGCGACGCTTGAAGCCGCGGACGCGTTCCCCGCGGTGGTGATCTGCCCGGCGAGCATGAAGCTGACCTGGGCGCGCGAGGCAACACACTGGCTAGGGCATCGCGACGTCGCGGTGATCCAGGGCCGCAGCGGATCACTGCCGCGCGCGGACATCACGATCCTCAACTACGAAGTAGTTGAAGCCCACCGCGAAACGCTGCAAAAGCGCGGCCTGAAGGCGCTGGTCGCGGATGAGTCCCACTACTGCAAGAACCCTCAGGCCAAGCGCACCCGCGCAGTCAGGCGCCTGGCCGAGTCAGTCGCCGATGATGGCCTGCGCCTGGCGCTGACCGGTACCCCGGTGCTGAACCACGCGGACGAGCTGATCGCGCAGCTGCGGGTGATCGGCCG
This sequence comes from Solirubrobacterales bacterium, assembly GCA_017354065.1. GTDB lineage: Bacteria > Actinomycetota > Thermoleophilia > Solirubrobacterales > Solirubrobacteraceae > Palsa-465. Next base: position 1,882 of record JAFMRN010000105.1, on the reverse strand, counting down.
GCTCAAGGAGTTCGGCTCCGGCGCGTCGTTCAGCCGCCAGTTCGAGGGTGAGTTCTCTGAGGAGCGCCTGCACTGGCACCTGCGCCGCCACTGCTTCGTCCGGCGCCTGAAGTCAGAGGTCCTCCCCCAGCTGCCCGCCAAGCGCCAGATCGTGGTGCCGGTGTCATTGAACAACGAGGCCGAGTACCGCCTGGCCGAGGACGACGTGATTGAGTGGCTGAAGACCCAGCCGCTGGAGCTGGAGCAGCTGGACGCGAAGATCGCGGCAACGCTCCGGGCCGAGCGACTGGCTCAGCTGACGGCGCTGCAACGCCTGGCCGCACGCGGGAAGCTGGCCGCGGCGCTGAGCTGGATCCACGACTTCCTCGCCTCCGGGGAGCCGCTGGTGCTGTTCGCGCGCCACCGCGAGATCCAGCGGGCGGTACTGGAGCGCTTCCCGGACGCCGTGCACATCCTCGGCGAGGATTCCGCCGCGACGCGGGACCGCGCGGTGCGAGCCTTCCAGGACCCGGACGGGCCCCAGCTGATAGTCGGCGCGACCCGCGCGGCCGCCCAGGGGATCACGCTGACACGGGCCTCCAACGTCTGCTTCCTGGAGCTGGAGTGGACCCCGGCGATCCATGATCAGGCCGAGGACCGCTGCCACCGGATCGGCCAGCGGGACGCGGTCTCAGCCTGGTATCTGCTGGCCGCGGACACGATCGATGAGACCATGGCGCGGCTGATCAAGCGCAAGCGTGAGATCGTCGACGCCGTCACCGACGGGCATGAGCTGCCGGACGGCGGCCTGGTCGAAGGCGTGATCCGGGAGCTGCGTGAGGGACAGCCCTTCCGTCACCTGCGCGCGGTGGCCGGCGACAGCGGTGTCGACGCGAAGCTGGCCGGGGACGCGAACGCCGCCGCTAGGCGTCTTTGACGGCGTTCAGGATCGCCCGCGTCACCGTGACCGCCGCCTCTTTCAACTCGTGCAGGTCGCGGCCGTCCTGAATCGAGATCACCAGCAGTTCGCGTAGGCCGCCGACGAGGATCACCGCGATGTCGCGTGACAGCGGACGCTTGATCTCGGGGTGGCGTTCACGCGCCGCCTCGGTCATCGCCACCAGCATCGATGCGTAGCGCTCGAGCGACTCATGGACCACCTCGGTCGCCTCCGGCAGACCGGGCAGCTCACGCACGAAGCTGCGCTGCAGCTCGGGCTCCATCGACTCACCCTCCAGGAACACGTCGATCGCCCTGTCGATCTGGTCGACCAGGTCAACCTCCGGGTCCACCGCGGCGGCGATCTCAGCCATCCGCGTCTGGGTCTTCTGCTCGAACAGCGCCAGGAAACAGTCGGCACGATCGTTGAAGTGCTCGTAGAAGGTCCGCCGGCTCGTGCGAGCGTGCGCGACGATGTCAGCGACGGTCGTCTCGCGGTAGCCCTTCTCGGCGATCGACTCCGCCATGGCGCCGATCAGGCGCCCGCGCGGCGTTTCAGCTTCGGTTGAGGATGGTGACCCTTCCGCCATGGGAGGGGATTGAGGTTACGTTGCGCTGGCGCGCGAGCTCTCCCCGGGCGTCGGTCAGCTTGAAATCAACGCGTCTGGCGATCTGTCTCAGCGCGACCCGCTGCTCGGCCATCGCCAGCGTCGCGCCGAGGCAGCGACGGACGCCGCCGCCGAACGGGATCCAGGTGTAGGTGCCCGGCTTGGTGAACGTACCGTCCGCGTCCAGGAAGCGGTCGGGGTTGAAGCGGTACGGGTCGGCGTAGACGTCGTGGCGGTGGTGGACGCCGATGATGCTGAGCACCACGGGGGTTCCCGTCCCAACCACGTACTGACCGAAACGCCATGGCCGCTCCGCGCGGCGAACCACAAGCGAGATCACCGGCCGTACGCGCATC
>JAFMRN010000309.1 GCA_017354065.1 Solirubrobacterales bacterium | reverse complement strand
GGCGACGAAGCTGAGTCCCAGTGGGTGCGCCAGCGGGATCAGCTCACCGGTGCGCTTGGCGGCCTGGATGCCCGCGATCCGCGCGACCGTCAGGGCCTCAGCCTTCGGGGTTGTGCCGGCCGCGACGGCCTGTGCGGTGGACGGCGACATCTTCACGGTCGCCTGGGCGACGGCACGGCGCTGGTTGGTCGGCTTGTCGCCGACGTCGACCATCCGCGCGTTGCCCTCCTGGTCGATGTGGGTCAGCTCGCTCATTTCCGCAGCCGGCTCCCGTCGGGGTGCAGTTCAACCTTCCAGATCGGGGCCTCGGCCTTGATCCGGTCGAGAATCTGGCGCGCGCCCGTGAAGGCTTCTTCACGGTGTGGGGCGGAGGCAGCCACGACGATGCTGGCTTCGCCCGCGGGGACCGTCCCGACACGGTGCACGGCAGCGGCCTTGCAGAGGCCGTGCTCGGCGCTGGCCTCAGCCACGATCGCGTTGATCTTTTCGCTGGCCATGTCCGCGTAGGCCTCATAGTCCAGCGCGGGGACATCACGCGGCAGGCCCTGGAAGCTGACCACCGCTCCGGCGCTCGGGTCCGCGACCCGGGCCAGCACCGCATCGAGCGTAAGCGGCTGATCGCTGATGACTGCCTCGCTGCCGCCCGAGACCGGCGGGATCAAAGCGAGCTCGTCGCCGTCGGAGATGCGCGCCTGCGGGTCCGCGTACTCGCGGTTCACCGCAACACGGACGCCGGTCATATCGCCGAGGCTCGCGGCGACCGCGGCCAACAGGTCGGCGACCGTCGCCGGCGCGGGCAGCTCGAGCTCGAGCGAATCGCGTCCCGCGCGTTCCTTGAGGATCGCGAACAGGCGTACGTGCACGGTCACTATGGTGATGCTAGATGGTCGACCGTTACCAGCGTGTGCTGAGGGACCTGCGGATCTCTGTGACCGACAGGTGCAACTTCCGCTGCCGCTACTGCATGCCCCAGGAGGTGTTCGGGCCGGGGTTCCAGTTCCTGGAGCGCGCTGAGCTTTTGAGTTTTGAGGAGATCGCGCGGCTGGCGTCTGTCAGCGCCGGCCTCGGGGTGCGGAAGCTGCGCCTGACCGGCGGTGAGCCGCTGTTGCGCCGTGACCTGGACCGGCTGATCGCGATGCTGGCCTCGATCGAGGGGATCGATGACATCGCCCTGACCACCAACGGGTCGCTGCTGGCCGCGCGTGCCGAGTCGCTCGTAGCCGCGGGGCTCTCGCGGGTCACCGTCAGCCTCGACGCGCTGGATGACGCGACCTTCGCGCAGATGAACGGCGTGGGCGCCTCCGTCGACCGGGTCCTGGCCGGGATCGACGCGGCCGCCGCGGCCGGGCTGGCGCCGGTCAAGGTCAACATGGTCGTCAAGCGCGGCGTCAACGACGACGCCGTACTGGACATGGCCTCCTACTTCCGCGAACGCGGGCACGTGCTGCGCTTCATCGAGTACATGGACGTCGGCAACACCAACCAGTGGCACACCGATGAGGTGGTGTCGGCGGCCGATCTGCGTTCGCTGATCGGCGCGCGCTGGCCGCTCGAGCCGCTGGCGCCGCTGTACCCCGGTGAGGTCGCGCGCCGCTGGCGCTACGCCGACGGCAGCGGGGAGGTCGGCTTCATAGCGTCGGTGACCGAGCCGTTCTGCGGCGGCTGTACCCGCGCCCGCGTGTCCGCCGACGGCCAGCTCTACACCTGCCTGTTCGGCGCGCACGGCCACGACCTCCGCTCGCTGTTGCGCGACGGCTCTGACGACTCCGCGGTCAGCTCGGCTTTGGCGCGGATCTGGGGTTTGCGGGAGGACCGTTACTCGGAGCTGCGGGCAGCAGCTTCGGTCGCGGGACCGAAGGTGGAGATGTCCTATATCGGGGGTTAGCCCTCGTCGCGCAAGACCATCACCGACGTCGCCTTGACCGCCGCGGTGGCCTTCACGCCCGGCGCCAGGCCCAGCTCCTCAACCGAATCGCGCGTGATTGCCGCGGTAACCAGCAGCCCGTTGGCCTCGATCTCGACCAGCGCCATCACGCCGTCGGTCTCGACCGAACGGACCACGCCCGGGAAGCGGTTGCGCGCGGAGAAACCCGTGCCGGTCGCGTGCCGTGCCGGCCGTGAGGTCAGGCGCTCCACCTCCGCGGCGGGCACCGTGCGGCGGTTGCGCTTGTCGCGGTTGGTGGCGAGCTTGCCGGCGCGGTCCCAGCGCCGCAGCGTGTCGACGCTGACGCCGATCGCCTTCGCGGCCTCACCCAGAGTCAGATCCATTGAGCGGAAGGTAGTTGACGGTGCTGCCCGCGGGCAGCTCTTTCTCTCCGAGGGGAATCCACGCGAGCCCGTCGGCGCGCGCGACAAAGCTCAGCTGATTGGACTGCTGGCCGCCGGCCGGCGCGAGGGTGCCGTCGCGGTTGCTTGAAACGCGCAGCAGCTCATCGCGTTCGTCATTCGGGGTCACGGCCGCACCCAGCCGCGCAGGCCGGAACGGCGGCTCAGGGTGCGCCGCGCCCTGCAGCGCGCGTAGGGCCGGCGCGACAAACAGCGTGTAGGTCACCAGCGCCGACACCGGGTTGCCCGGCAGCCCGAACACGAGCGTCCTGTCGCGGACCCCGAAGCTGAGTGGCTTGCCGGGCTTCATCCGGATCCGCCAGAAGATCTCCTGCACGCCGAGCTCAGCGCCGACCCCGCGTACCAGGTCGTGTTCACCGACCGACACGCCGCCGGTGCTGATCACCACGTCGTGGCTCAGCGCCTCGGCAAACGCTCGGCGGTGTGCCTCCAGCGTGTCAGCGGTGGCCTCGATCGCTGTGACCTTCGCGCCGGTGCGCGCCAGCGCAGCGGCCAGCATCGGGCCGTTGGACTCATAGATCTGGCCCGGGCCGAGCGGCTGATCCGGGCGGCGCAGCTCATCACCGGTCGGCAGGATCGCGACGCGCGGACGGCGCCCGCAGCTGAAGCTGGCGATGCCCGCGGCGGCCGCGGCGCCCAGCTGGGCGG